>DATGDV010000406.1:0-13009 GCA_035310685.1 Thermoanaerobaculia bacterium | reverse complement strand
GATCGTCAGGCGCAGCGTGTTCCCGGGCGACGGCGACTCGTGCCCGGCCTCGCTGACCTCGCGCCCGAACGAATCGATGACGTAGGTGCGCGAGCCCGAAAGCCCGGAGAGGAGGTCCTGGTACGTCGCCTCGACGCCCTGCTGGCCGATGGCCTCGCCGGGGCGCGGCGGGCTCGGGTCGAGGGGGCGCGCCTTCGCGCGCGCGGCCACCTGCTCGGCCGTGGCTTCGCCGAGGTGGCCCAGAAGGTGTGCGGCGGCGGTCCCCTGCGTGTACACGCGGCGCTCGGTCTTCTGGACGACGAGCTCCGGATGCTCGAGCGACCGCGCCTGGACGGCGCCCACCTCGGAGATGGTGAGATTTTCCTGGAGGACGACGGGCACGAAGTCGTAGTACGAGCGGTCGCGTTCGACGCGGTGCTTCAGGTCGTCGAACGAGCGATTGAAGAGCTCGGCGACGAAGCGAAGGGAGGCATCGAGGTCCTTCGTCTCCCGCCGATACAGGAGGAGCGTGAAGGAGGGCTCGTTCTCGGCGAGGACGATGCCGTTGCGGTCGAGGATGAACCCGCGCGGTGCCGTCACGGGCACGCGGCGCAGCCGGTTGTTCTCGGCCAGGCGCTCGTAAGCCTCGCCCCGGAGGATCTGATGGACCCAGTACACGCCGGCGATCAGGCCTATGAGGATCCACGCGCCCCGCGCAATTACGTCGATGCGCGCGAGAACGGGGCGGCGGTCTTCGCGGGCGCTGGCCGGCATCAGTTCAGCCTCACGCGCCGGCGCGCAGCGCGCCGCTCTTTCCAGGGCACGCGGGACGCCGCGTAGAGCAGGCCGCCGAGCACTCCCGTCGTCGCCGCGCGCGCCGCGAGCTGCCAGGGGCCCGGAGGGAGGAATTCGCCCGTGAGAACCCAGACCAGGGACGTGAGCGTCGCCGCCTCGACGAGGACGGCGCCCGCGAGGAGGCCGCCGACGGCCAAGGGCTTCTCGACCACGGTGCGCGCGCCGACCGTGGCGAGGAGGTACCCGATCAGGATCTTCGAGAACGCGTGAAGCCCGAGCAGGCGGCCTGGCGCGAAGAGGGCGTCCTGGAGAAGGCCCGCCGGAAGGCCGGCCATCATCGCCGGAACGGCGGCTCCGCCACGCGCCATGTCCGCCACGACGAGCAGGAAGAAATCCGGAGGGGCCGGGACGTGGAGCGCGCCGAGCGCGAGCGTCGCGAGGACCGCGAGGGAAAGCCCGATCGCGACGCGGAGCGCCTTCACGAGGGCCGCCTCACCATCAGCGGCGTTCCGCCCCGGAAGGGACCGGCGTGACGTCGGACTTCCTCACGGGAGGCAGGACGAAGACGAGGGATTCACGGTGGGGGTCGACGGCGGCGGAGACCTGAATCTCCCAGAACAGCGTCTTGTTCCGGTGGACCGATGCGACGCGGCCGACGGGGAGCCCGCCGGGGTAGAGGCCGTCCGTGCCCGAGGAGACCAGGGTGTCGCTCGGCTCGACGGGCTCGATCGTCGGCACGTACTCGATCGACACGCTCTCGATTCCGTCGCCGCGCGCCACCGCAGCGCGTCCGGCACGCGTCCCGTGCGTCAGAAGCACGCCGACCGCGGCCGTCTTGTCGGAGAGGAGCTGCACGCGCGCCGTCCTCGGGCCGACGGCGATGACACGACCCAGGAGCCCGCCGGTCGCGAGGACCACGCTGTCGAGATGGAGACCGTCGGACGTCCCCCGGTCGAGGAGCGCGGTGTGAAAAGGCCCGCTCGAATCGACGGCGATGAGGCGTGCGGAGATGGTGCCGGGCGGCGGCGAAGGATGTTCGCCGAAGAGCTCGAGGAGGCGGCCCTTGTCCTCTTCGGCGTCGCGCAACCGGAGGAGCTCTTCGCGGAGCCGGGCGACCTCGGCGGTCAGCGCGCGGTTCTCGGCGCGCAGCGCGCGCCTCGACATCGCCCAGTTCCCGACCTCGTGGAAACCCGAACGCACGGACGTGACGAGATCGACGAACGGGGAGACGGCCGTGAGAAGCCAGCCCTCGCCGACGGTGCGCCCGCCAGGTCGGCGCACCTGGAGAGACAGCGTGACGAGGCACGCCGACAGGAGCACCGCGAGGAAAATCTCGGGGCGGCGTTCGGCGAGGGTCGGGGCGGCCACGGGCGTCAGTCGAGGCTGATCTTCCGCAGGAGGTCCACGTCCGCGAGCATCGCGCCGGTGCCGAGCGCGACGGAGGAAAGCGGCTCCTCGGCCGTCGCGATCGGAAGACCCGTCTCCTCGCGGAGGCGGCGGTCGAGGTTCTTGAGCATCGAGCCCCCGCCCGTCAGGACGATGCCCTTGTCCATGATGTCGGCCGAGAGCTCGGGCGGCGTCTTCTCGAGGGCCACGCGCACGGCGTCGAGGATGATGCCGACCGTCTCGGCGAGGGCCTCGCGCACCTCGGCGTCCGTGAGGTTCAGTGTCTTCGGGACGCCCTCGACGAGGTCGCGCCCCTTGATCTCCATCGAGATGGGCTCGTCGAGCGGGTACGCCGAGCCGATCTCGATCTTGATGGCTTCGGCCGTCCGCTCGCCGATGAGGAGGTTGTACTTTCTCTTGATGTACTGAATGATCGCCTCGTCCATCTCGTTCGAGGCCACGCGAACGGACTTGCTGTAGACGATCCCCGCGAGCGAGATCACGGCGACGTCCGTCGTCCCTCCGCCGATGTCGACGATCATGTTGCCCGTGGGCTCGGTGATCGGGAGGCCCGCGCCGATCGCGGCCGCCATCGCCTGCTCGACGATGAAGACCTCGCTCGCGCCCGCCTGAAGCGCCGAGTCCTTCACCGCGCGCTTTTCGACCTGCGTGATGTCGGACGGCACGGAGATGACGATCTTCGGCCGCACGAAGAGGGAGCGCCCGTGGGCCTTCTTGATGAAGTAGTCGAGCATTCGCTCGGTGACCTCGAAGTCGGCGATGACGCCGTCCTTCATCGGGCGGATGGCCACGATGTTCCCCGGGGTCCGCCCGAGCATGTCCTTGGCGGCGCTGCCCACGGCCTCCACCTTGTTCGTGATCTTGTTCACCGCCACGATGGACGGCTCGCGCACGACGATCCCGCGACCCTCCGCGAACACGAGCGTGTTCGCGGTGCCGAGGTCGATGGCGAGATCGGAGGAGAAAATCGAGAAGAACGAGCGAAAAGCCAAGTCGAGTCCTTTCGCGGGTTCGGCAGCACGGGCGGCCGCCCCCGTTGGTCAATTGCTGCTGATGAGCACCGATTCCTTCTTGACCGTCTCGCCGCCGGCCGTGCGCGCCTTGATGACGATCGTCTGCAGGCCGTCTCCGGACATGGAGATGACTTTCCGGAACGTCCCGTCCCCGCCCACGTCCGCGATCTCGCCGTTGACGGTGACGGTGGCGCCGGGAGCCGTGCGGCCGACGAGCACGACGGACGAGCCGACCACGTTCGGCCTCTGCGTGATGACGAGATCGGGAGGCAACGTGTCCATCCTCGCCTGCGAGAGCTCCCCGGAGGAGACCTTGAAGCGGCGGGACGCCGACCACTCCGAAAAGGCGGGCGGATTTCCCTTGCGCAGGGAACGCACGTGCCAGAAGTACGAGCCCGGCTGGATCGCGGAGATGTCGATCAGAACCTCGGCCTTGCTCCGCTCGCTCGCGCCGATGTCCAGGATCGAGTCCTTGACGAAGAACCGGCTGCGCGCGATCTCGACCTCGTAGGCCGTCGCGTCCTTGACCGACGACCACCGAAGACGCAGCGGGTCGCGCTTCCTGAAGTCGATCTCGAGGTTGTCTTCCGGCAGCGTCAGCGTCGGAGACTCGGGGAGCGTCGACTTGGGCCCGATGCCGCCTTCCTTCGACGCCGCCGCCCGCTCGCGGGGCCCGAGCACGGCCGAGCGCCCGGTCCTGTCGGTGAGCGTCGTCGAGCCGGCGAAGCTGCTCACGTTCGTCCGCTGCGAGTCGGTGTCCATGCCCACGCTCGCGTTCGTTCCGATGCTCGCCAGGGCGGCGTCCGTCGACACCGAGGCCCTGTTCTTGTCTCCGGTGTTCACGTCCGTCGTGCCGACGACGAGCTTCACGTTCGCTCCGGAAGGGCCGCCCGAGCCGTGCACCTCGAAGAGCGTCTCCGGCCGGATGCGGTACATCGTCCCGTCGTTCCAGAGCACTTCCGCGGTGCCGTTCGGGCCTGTCTTGATGAAGTCGCCCTCGCCCACGCCCGTATTGGGCTTGAGGCTCTCCCACGTGTTGCGGTTCGCCTTCTGGATCTTGACGTCGCCGGTCGAGTCGACGACGTTCGCGTTGCTCTTCACGCTCGCGCCCGCGACGATCTTCAGCGCGCGCGATTTGACTTCGAGGGCCGTCCGCGCGGCCTTCTCGTTCGAGCCCGCCGCGAGGTCCTTCCGCGCTTCCCCGAGCATCTCCTCGGCGGAGGCGATCTCCTTGCCGAGCAGGGCCGCGTCCTTCTGCTGCCGCGCGCGGGCGAGCGCGTCGTCGGCCTCGGCGATCGCCTGCTTGGCGCGGATGGCGGTCTCGTCGCGTTTCAGGAAAAAGATGACGCCGCCCGCGATCACCGCGGCGAGGACGAGAACACCGATCAGAATGCGAACGAGCGTCTGGGTCGAGACGTAATACCACTCGAGCTGGGATTCCAGGTTGCTCCGGGACTTCTTGGGCATAACGCTCGTTTCTGGAAACCCTTACAGCAAAGCTTCTTATAGCACGCCCGACCTCGGGCATGCCCTCCGGGTGCCGCCTTTCTGTGCCAACTTTACCGCCGTTTGCCTCTGGGGTATCGTCCTGGATTCTCTCGGGCCCTGTGGCGGGGGTGCGCCCCGGACGCGTCCGCTTTCGGAGAACACGATGCTCAAGTCCCTGCGCGAGAACTTCAAGCACCTCCAATGGATCCTCTGGGCGGTCATCGCCGTCTTCGTGATCTTCGTCTTCGCGGACTGGGGAATGGGCTCCCAGCGCGGCGGGGCCGGCGACGCGGCGCTCGCGGCGAAGGCCGGTGACATCCGGATCACGACCGCCGATTTCCAGCGGGAATACGCCTTCGCCGAGGATCGCTACCGGCAGGCGTACGGCAAGAACTTCAGCCCCGAGCTCGCGCGCGCCATGAACCTGCCCGAGCAGGTCCTCAACTCGCTCATCGACCGCCGCCTGTTCCGCGACGAGGCAGCGCGGCTTCACCTCAAGGTGACCGACGACGAGCTCACGCAGCACATTCTCGGCATCAAGGACCCGCAGAGCGGCAAGGGGCTCTTCGTGAAGGACGGGGCGTTCGTCGGCGACGCGACGTACCGCCGCATCCTCGCGGCGAACCACCTCGTGCCGCAGGCTTTCGAGGACCAGCAGCGCGAGCAGATCCTCCTCGAGAAGCTCAACCGGTTCTTCACGGAGTCCGTCGTCGTGTCCGACGCCGAGGTGAAGTCCGAGTTCGAGAAGAGGAACGTCAAGGCGAAGATCGCCTGGGCGCTCCTGCCGGTCGTCACGGCGACGCAGGCCCCCGTCTCGGACGCGGAGGCCGAGGCGTACTTCAAGACGAACCCGACGCCGTATCTGCAGCCCGAGAAGCGCAGAGCCAAGTACCTGCTCGTCGAAACGGCGAAGATCAAGCCCGCGATCCAGGTGTCGGATGCCGACGTCGCGGCCGACTACGCCTCCAACGCGGAGACCTACCGCAAGGGCGAGGAGGTGCACGCGCGCCACATCCTCTACAAGGTGGAGGGCGGGAACGACGCCGCGCAGAAGGCGAAGGCGGAGGCGGCGGTCCGCCGGCTCAAGGCCGGGGCCGACTTCGCGGCGCTCGCGAAGGCCGAGTCGGACGACCCGGGCTCGAAGGCGAACGGCGGCGATCTCGGCTCGTTCCCGAGGGGCCGCATGGTGAAGGAGTTCGAGGACGCGGCGTTCTCCGCCAAGGAGAAGGAAATCGTCGGCCCCGTGAAGAGCTCGTTCGGGTATCACGTCATCCAGGTGCTCGAGAAGACGGGCGAGCGCGTCCAGCCGCTGTTCGAGGTGTCGGCGGGGATTCGCGCGCGCCTGCAGGAGGACCGCGCGCGCGACGAGGCCAAGCGACTCGCCGCCGGCCTCGCCGAGAAGGTCGCGAAGATGGGCAAGCCGTCCGACGACGATCTGCGCAAGCTCGCGGGCAGCGGCGTCACGTTCAACGAGACCGAGCTCCTCGCACGGACGGACGCGCCCCAGGGAATCGGCTTCAACCCGCAGTTCAGCGAGAAGCTGTTCTCGCTCAAGGAGGGCGAGGCGGCTCCGGCTCCGATCTCCACGTCCCGCGGGGAGGCCATCGTCAAGCTCGTCGAGATCAAGAAGCCCGGTCTCCCGGCTTTCGCCGAGGTCAAGGCGCGCGTGGTCGCGGACATCCAGAGGAAAAGGCAGGACGAGGCGACGCTCGCATCGCTGAAGCAGGCGATGGCGGCGGAATCGACGCTCGAAGGCGTCGCGAAAAAGCTGAACCTCAAGATCGAGACGCCCGACGGGTTCGGAAAGGAAGGCCCGATCCCCGGCCTCGGCGCGCCGAAGGCCGTTCTCGACGCCGTGTTCGCCGCAAAGCCGGGCGAGCTGAAGGGCCCCATCGCCGTGGCCGGACGCGGAGCGGTCGTCGTGCGCGTCGACAGCGTGACGCCGTTCGAGACGGCGGCGTTCGAGAAGGAGAAGGACACGCTCAGGGAGAGCCTGCGCGGCCAGAAATCGAACCGCCTTCTGCAGGCGCTCGTCCAGAAGAAGCGCTCTGACCTGAAGATCGAGTTCAACCGCGAGCTCCTTTCGAAGATGGGCGGCTCGAAAGCTTAGGCGCGAGCGCGGAACGGTGATCGCCCGCCTCTCGGGAACCGTCCTCGATCTGCGCACGGACCGGCTCGTCCTCGACGTCAACGGCGTCGGCTACGACCTCGCGATCCCGCTCGGCACGTTCTCGGCGCTCCCGCCCGTGGGCGAGAAGGCGGTCGTCCACGTCCACACGCACGTGAGGGAAGACGCGCTTCTGCTCTTCGGCTTCGCGACGGCGCAGGAAAAATACGTCTTCGAGCGCCTCATCTCGGTGTCGGGCATCGGGCCGAGAGTCGCGCTCACGGTGCTTTCCGGCCTTCCGCTGCCCGACCTCGTCCGCGCGATCGCGTCGCAGAACGCGCGGGTCCTGGCGACGATCCCGGGAGTCGGCAAGAAGCTGGCCGAGCGGCTCGGCCTCGAGCTGAAGGAGAAGCTGGCGGGCTTCGGCGCCGCCGGCGCCCCGTCCCCGGCGGGTAAGGCCTCGGCCGTGGAGGACGCGATCGGCGCCCTCGAGAACCTCGGCTACAAGGTCGCGCAGGCCGAGCAGGCCGTCGAGAAGGCCGTCCGCGACGTCGGGGTCGAGGACCTCAACAAGATCCTCCAGGCCGCGCTGAAGTCTCTGGCGCGATAATCGAACTTCAATGGACGAACGCATTCTCTCGGGCGTGCTCCAGACGGCCGAGGCGGACCCCGAGGTCACGCTCCGCCCGCGCGTCCTCCCGGAGTTCATCGGGCAGCCGAAGCTGAAGGAGACGCTCGGCGTCTTCCTGCAGGCCGCGCGGAAGCGGCAGGAGCCGCTGGACCACGTCCTCCTCTGCGGCCCTCCGGGCCTCGGCAAGACGACGCTCGCGCACATCATCGCCCGCGAGATGGGCGCCCAGATCCGCGTCACGTCCGGGCCCGTCCTCGAAAAGGCAGGCGACCTCGCGGCGATCCTCACGAACCTCGCGCCCGGCGACGTCCTGTTCGTGGACGAGATCCACCGCATGCCGCCCGCCGTCGAGGAGATCCTCTACCCGGCGATGGAGGACGGAAAGCTCGACCTCGTCATCGGCACGGGGCCGGGCGCGCGAACCGTCGAGCTCAGGCTTCCGCCGTTCACGCTCGTGGGCGCGACGACGCGCGCCGGGCTCCTCTCGCAGCCCTTCACGGCCCGCTTCGGCATCACGCACCGCCTCGACTTCTACGACGCCGAGGCGCTCGCGACGATCGTCACGCGGTCCGCCGACATCCTCTCCTGCCCGGTCGAGCCCGCGGGCGCCCGCGAGATCGCGCGACGCAGCCGCGGCACGCCGCGCATCGCGAACCGGCTGCTGCGCCGCGTGCGCGACTATGCCGAGGTCGCCGGAGAGAGCGCGATCACGGAGCGCGCAGCGGAAGCCGCCCTCGACAAGCTCGAGGTGGACCAGCACGGCCTCGACGAGATCGACCGCCGCATCCTCACGCTCGTGATCGAGCGATTCTCCGGCGGACCCGTCGGCCTCTCGGCCCTCGCGCACTCGCTCGGCGAGGACAAGGGCACGCTCGAGGATCTCTACGAGCCGTTCCTCCTGCAGTCGGGATTCCTGCAGCGGACGCCGAAGGGGCGCGTGGCTTCCGCCCTCGCGTATCGCCATCTCGGGCTGAAGCCCATGGCGGGCCCGGGCACGCTCTTTGGCTGAGAGCCGCCCGCGGCGGGGCCTCCTCGTCTACAACCCCCAATCGGGCAGCGCCGGCCGCCGCCCCGACGTGGCGGGCGTCGTCGCGCGCGCCGCGCGGCGCGGCCTCGACCTTCTCCCCCTGCCGACCGAGCGCCCGCGCCACGCGACGGAGCTCGTGGCCGCGCGCCTCGGGGAAGCGCTCGACCTCGTGGCCGTCGCGGGCGGCGACGGAACCGTCGGGGAGGTCGCCGAAGCCCTGCTCGGCACCGACGTGCCGGTCGCGATCCTCCCGACGGGCACGGCGAACGTCGTCGCGCGGGAGTACGGCATCGGCCGAACCGTGGCCGAGGGCGAGCGCGCGCTGACGTCCTCCCGCGCGGAGCCCATCACGGTCTGGCGCGCGGCGGGCCGAACGTGCCTCATCAGCGCGGGCGTCGGGTTCGACGCGCGCGTCATGAAGAACATCGTTCCGGTTCTCAAGCGTCTCTTCGGCCGCACGGGCATCGCCTGGACCGCCACGATGGAGTGGCTCAAGTACGAATTCCCGCCGATCGAGGTGACCGGCGTGGACGCCGAGGGCGCTTCCTTCTCGGTGGAGGCGACGTTCGCGGTCGCCGCGAACACGCGCCGGTACGGCGGCGACGCGATCGTGTCGCCGTTCGCGGATCCGTCGGACGACCTCCTCGACCTCGTCCTGTTCGGGTCCCGCTCGAGATGGACGCTCATGCGCTGGTACGGCCGCCTCTCGCGCGGAAAGGCCGCGCACCTCTCGCTCGAGGGTTGCTCGCGCCGGGCGGTGAGGAGCTTCACCGCGCGCTCCCGGGCGAAATACGAGCTCGACGTGCAGATCGACGGCGACGCGCTCACGACGACTCCGTTCGCGATGGGTCCGGCCGCGGGCCGCGTGCGCATCGTCGTGCCCGAGTGAGCGCGGCTAAGATCCCGCCGAAGGAGGACCCGTGAGACGGATCGCGATCGTCCTCGTCCTGCTCGGCGTCGTGGGATTCCTCGTCGCGTCCAGCCAGCACAGCGGTTACGAGAGCGTGGAGGGCCGGATGAAGGCCGCGTTCTCGAAAGAGGAGCGCGGCAAGCGCGACCTGGCCGACACGGGGCGCTGGGTCGCCCTCGTGGTCGCGGCGATCGGCGCCGTTCTCTTTTTCGTGCCCGAACGGAAACGCTGAAGGAAAGGTCACCCGCTCGAGAGGAGGCGCCCATGGCGAGATGGTTCTTCGAGCCCGGGCACACGGCGGCGGAGTTCTGCGTGCGGCACATGATGGTCACGTGCGTCCGGGGGCAGTTCAAGAACGTGCGCGGAACGCTGGAGTTCGACCCCGCGAACCCGAAGGCGTCGTCGGTGAAGGTGGAGATCGACGCCCGCGGCCTCTGGACGGGAGAGCCGGACCGCGACGCCCACCTGAAGAGCGCGGACTTTCTGGACGTGGAGAACCATCCCGCGATCACGTTTTCCGGACACGACGTCGAGCTCGTCGGCGACCACGACGCGCTCGTCACGGGAGACCTCACGATTCGCGGCAAGACGCGGAGGACGACCCTGAGGGTCCGCTACCTCGGAGAGTGGTCGACGCCCTGGTGGGAGGACGGCGTCGACAAGGGCCCGAAGCTCCGCGCCGGCTTCCTCGCGACGACCACGATCAACCGGCACGACTTCGGCGTGAGCTGGAACTCCCCCCTCGACCGGGGCGGGGTCGTCGTGGGAGACGAGGTCGAGATCACGCTCGACGCCGAGGCGATCCGGGATACGGTTTGAGGACGCCGTCGGGATGGAAGCTGCGTGCGAAGCGCGCGGCGGTTCAGCTTTTCCGGTAGTGACAGCCGCGCGACACCGGGTTCTTGAACGCGGCGGTCGCGATCAGGTGCGAGGCCCTGACGCCGTGGAAGAGGTCGACGATCTCCTTCGAGATCCGCGTCACCTGGTAGAAGCGCAGGATGCGCTTCTCGAGGTCGCGCAGGTCGGCCACGGCGCGCGCGAGCCGCGCCGTCGTGCGCACGATGCCGACGTAGTTCCACATCGTGTTGCGGATCGTCGCCCAGTCCTGCTGCAGCAGCGCCGGGTCCTCGTTTTGCGCCTCGCCGGGCGATTGCCAGTCCGGGATCGCGCGAAAGACGCCGGCCGCGTTCACGCGGCCCCTCTTGAGACCGCGCGCGATGGACGTGCCCGCCGCCTCGCCCCAGACGAGGCCCTCGAGGAGGGACGTCGACGCGAGGCGGTTGGCCCCGTGCACCCCGGTGCAGGAAACCTCGCCCACGGCGTAGAGGCGGCGGATCGTGGTCCGGCCCTCGAGGTCCGCGAGGACTCCTCCGCAGTGGTAGTGCGCCGCCGGCACGACGGGAATCGGCTCCGTCGCGATGTCGATGTCGAACTTCTCGCACGTTTCCGCGATCGTCGGGAAACGCTCCTTGATGCTCTGCCCCTCGTGGACGCGGTAGTGGTGCGCGAGGTCGAGGTAGACGCAGGGGTCGCCGCGGGTCGTCATCTCTTCGACGATCGCGCGCGTCACGACGTCGCGCGGAGCGAGGTCCTTGAGCTTCGGAGCGTACCGGCGCATGAACGGCTCGCCCGCGCGGTTCACGAGCACCGCTCCTTCCCCGCGGAGGGCCTCGGAGATGAGGAACCCCTCGGCCTCGGGATGGTAGAGCGTGGTCGGATGGAACTGCACGTACTCGAGGTTCAGCGTGGCCGCGCCCGCCCGCTCGGCCATCGCGAGGCCGCCCCCGATCGCATGACGCGTGTTCGTCGTGTGGAGGAAGAGCCGCCCAACTCCTCCGGTCGCCAGGATGGTGAAGTCCGCCAGGACCGTGTGGACTCTTCCCCTCCCGTCGAGCACGTAGGCGCCGAGGCAGGGGTCCTGGAGCGCGTACCTCTGGGCGACGTCCCGCGAGTGGTGGCGCGCCGTGATCAGGTCGATCGCCGTCGCCTCCGTGAAGAGCGAGACGTGCCTCTCGGAGGCGAGGCGTGCGAGGAGCGCCGTCTCGATGGCGCGCCCCGTGGCGTCGGCCGAGTGGACGATGCGCGCCACCGAGTGGGCGCCCTCGCGCGTGAAGTCCAGCTCGCCGTGCGTCGTGCGCGAGAAAGGCACGCCGACCGTGTCCAGGAGGATGTCCTTCACGACCTCGGGGCCGCGCCGCGCGAGGGACAGGACCGCTTCCGGCTGGCAGAGCCCCGCCCCGGCCCTGAGGATGTCCCGGACGAGAGAGCGCGGCGAGTCCTTCTTGCCGAAATAGATGATGCCGCCCTGTGCCCACGCCGTGTTGCAGTCCTCGGGTTTTTTCGCCTTCGTGAGGACGACGACGTCGACACCGCGTCGCGCGAGCGTGAGAGCGGCGGTCAATCCCGCGATGCCCGTGCCGAGCACGAGGACGGGCGTGTGGACGCGCGACGGGAAAGATTTCATTTCCGGCCTTTCGGGATTCCGACAAGGTGCGGGGGTCGCTTCGGTCCGGGGCGAAGCTCCTTCCGGGGAGGTCGCCGGGGATTCCTCAGATGGCGCGTGAGGACCTGCGGCACGCCGGACGCCTTTCGCCGCGTCCGTTGACCGCTCTCGTCGATGTCGAGCGCGATGTCGATCGCGCGGGCCGAGTGCGTCAGCGCGCCGGCCGAGACGAAGTCGACTCCGGCTTCCGCGGCCGCGCGGGCCGTCTCGGGCGTCATGCGGCCCGAGGCTTCGGTGGCGACGTCGCAACCCGTGGCCTCGTTGAAGAGGTGCACGTCCTCGACGGCCTTCCGGATCGCGTCCGCCGTCATGTTGTCCAGGAGCACGCGCTCGGCGCCCGCATCGAGCGCCTGATGCACCTCGTCGAGAGTGCGCGCCTCGGCTTCGAGAAGGAGGCCGCGGAGGCGAGGGTTCAGCGCGCGAAAGTCCGCGGCGCGGCGCGTCGCCTCCCACGTCGAGCCGGCGCCGTCCGCGTGGTTGTCCTTGACGAGAAAGCCGCCGGAAAGGCCCGGACGGTGATTCGTGCCCCCGCCGCAGCGCACGGCGTACCGCTCGAAAGCGCGCAGCGAGGGAGTCGTCTTTCTCGTGTCGAGAAGGACCGCCTTCGTGCCGCTCAGCGCGTCGACGTAGGCGCGGGTCAGCGTCGCGATGCCGCTGAGCCGCTGGACGAGGTTGAGAGCCGTGCGTTCCGCTGCCAGCACGGTGATCGCCGGCCCCTCGATCTCGGCGAGGACGGCGCCAGGCCCGGCGACGTCGCCGTCCAGGACGCCCGGCGTGACGCGCGCGGGCGGAGAAAGGAAGGCGAACAGGCGGGGCAGGAACGCGATTCCCGAGACGACGGCGCGCTCGCGGCAGACCATCTTCGCGGCCACGCGCGCGGACGGTCCGAAGACCGCGAGCGACGTGATGTCCTCACCCTCCTCGGCGAACGCGCGTGTCAGGAGGTCGTCGAGAGCGGCCGCGAGGGGTTTCGGGAGGTTCATCGTACGGTTCCAGAATACTTGACGGTCGATCCCTCGCAAGTTCAGGGCATAATTCGCCGTTTGCGCCGCCGTCTCTCCAGGAGGAACTCTTGAAATTCCGTCTCAACCTCGTCCTCGCGCTCTGTCTCCTGTCTCGAGCCGCGCGCGCGGAGGAGGGCATGTGGAT
>DATGDV010000405.1:0-2777 GCA_035310685.1 Thermoanaerobaculia bacterium | reverse complement strand
CCCGGAATCGGGTGGGCCTTCAACCCGAGCCGCTCCACGGCGGCGACGACGCGTGAGACGTCCTCGCCCGTGGCACTCCGGTCCATGACGATGAGCACGCGTCCGCCCTCTCTTCCGGCGACGTTTATACTTCATCCTGCCGCGTCTTCCCGCATCGCGGCTCCCGGAGGCCTCCATGTCCCCAAGCGCGCGCCCTTCCCTCCTTTCGGCGGCGGCTCTCGTCATCGCCGCACTCTGGGCCCTCCCCGCAGCGGCGACGTACGTGATCTACACGAAGGACGGGCATCGGATCGAAGCACGCGAGAAGCCCGTCATCCAGGGCCGGCGCCTCGTCTACCTCACGCCCCTCGGAACGTCCCAGACGATCTCGATCGACGAGTGGGACCAGGAGCGCAGCGAGAAGGCGAACCGGGAAGGCCTGGGAGGCGCCTACGTCCTCGACGATCCCGGCCGAACCTCCTCTTTGACCGCTCCGGAGACGAAAAAGCCGTCCCTCTCGGAGTACATCCGGAAGCACGGCCGGAATCCGGACGCCGACCGCCCGGAGCCCAAGGCCGGAATGTCCGAACGGGAGTCGCGGGCTTCCCGCGCCACGGCCGGCAAGGCCGTCGAGCCCCCTCCGGTCGTTCTCGACCCCGTCATCAGCGACGCCTTCATGCGCGCGCTCGACGGAAGCAACGTGAAGGGCGTCAAGCTCGGCAATCTTCCCTCCGCCCTGCGCATCCAGGCGGTGACGGACAACGAGCAGCAGGTGTTCCTCGCGCTCATGGCGTCGGCGCGCGGCCTGAAGGAGGCCCGCGCCGCGGGCAAGCCGCTCGAGAAGGTGGAAGTCGTCCTCGCCACGGCCACGGGCGAGGCGGCGGCGCACTTCGAGGTCTCGCCCGACGACGCGGACGCGCTTCTCAACGGGCGCATCTCGCCGTCGAAGTACTTCGTGACGCGCGTGATCTTCTGACGAGCCGATGGAAGCCGGCACGCTCGTCCTCGTGCACCTCGTCCAGCCGAAGGAGAAGTACTGGGGCGTCCTCCTCGCGCTCGGGCCCGCGGGCGTGACGCTGCGCGGCCTCGAGCTCGACCTGTTCGAGGACTGGGCCCGCCAGCAGAGACCCGGCGCGGACGCCGAGCTGGGCGTCGCGACGCTCTTCGTTCCCCTCCACCGGATCGAGAAGCTGTTCGAGGACGCGCGCGTGGGAAGCGTCGCGAGTTACGCCGAGCGCTTCTTCGACATCGTGGGCTCGGACGTGCGGGCCTTCCTCGGCCCGCAGGCCGCGTCCGGCGCGACGCCGACGTCACGCCCGAACTGACAGGACCGTCAGCGCTTCTTCGTCTTCTTCTCCGACAGCTCGAGGAGGATGCCGCCCGTCGCGGAGGGATGGACGAACGCGACGAGGCAGTCGTGCGCTCCGTCGAAGGGCTCTTCGTTCACGAGCCTGACGCCGGCGGCCTTGAGCCTCGCGAGAGCCGCACGCACGTCCACGACCTCGAGACAAAGGTGATGGATGCCCGGCCCGCGCGTCGCGAGCGCCTTCGCGATCGGCCCGTCGGGCGACGTCGATTCGAGGAGTTCGAGGTGCGATTCGCCGACCGCGCGGAATGACGTCACGACCCTCTGCGACGGGACCTCCTCGCGATGCTCCTCGAGGAGGCCGAGGAGATCCCAGAAAGCTCCACTCTTCTCGAGCGAGGGAACCGAGATGCCAAGGTGGGAGATGCGGGAGACGAGAGAGGGGACCGGGGATGAAGATTTCTTGGAAGGTGGATAGGACAGCATGTTCTCGGCGGCGCTCGAGAGTGGGCGTGAGGCAACGGCAGCGTCCGAAGGGGATTTCTTGGAGGGTGAAGAGGGGTGGGGTTCGATGCCGGTGGCGGCGCCCGCGGCCCCCTCGATTCGCGACACCAGGCCGCGGGCAGCCGAAATCGGATCCTCTTCGCGGCCTTCCACTCGCGCAGCCGATTCCTCGAGTGCTCCCTTGTCACCCCTCAGGCTCTCTACCCTCTTCAGAAAATCTTCTTTGACCAGCGATTCGATTCGCATCCGCGTCCGCTCGCGGCGGCGCGCCGCGCCCTGCGGCCCGTCGAGGAACGCCCGGTGCTGCGCGATCTTCGCGGCCAGCTCGTCGAGGCCCGCGCCGCTCGTGGCGACCGTCTTCACCACCGGCGGCAGCCATGCTCCGTGCTCGCCCAGCTCGAGCATCTGGCGGATCTCCTGTACGACGCGGTCCGCGCCGTCGCGGTCGGCCTTGTTCACGACGAAGAGGTCGGCGACCTCCATGAGGCCCGCCTTGATGGCCTGGATGTCGTCCCCCATGCCGGGCGTCAGGACGACGACGCAGCTCTCGGCGAGCCGGAAGACCTCGACCTCGTCCTGCCCCACGCCCACGGTCTCGACGATGATCTCGTCGTACCCGGCGGCGTCCAGCACGTCCACGGCGTCGGCCGACGCGCGCGCGAGCCCGCCGAGATGGCCGCGCGTCGCCATCGACCGGATGAGGACTCCGGGATCCGTGTAGAGGTCCTGCATCCGGATCCGGTCGCCGAGGATCGCGCCGCCTGAGAACGGCGACGACGGGTCCACGGCCACGATGCCGACCTTTCGCCCCAGGGCGCGGGCCTTGCGCGCGAGCGCGGCCGTCAGCGTGGATTTGCCGGCTCCCGGGGAGCCGGTCAGGCCCGTCACACGGGCCCCGCCCGTTCGCGGAAAAACGAGCGCGAGGAGCTGGCGAAAGCGCGGATCGCCGGATTCGGCCCACGTGATCGCGCGGGCCACCGCGGGCACC
>DATGDV010000404.1:0-4577 GCA_035310685.1 Thermoanaerobaculia bacterium | reverse complement strand
ATCGCGTTCAGCTCCCGCGGGCAGTAGTCGCCCAGCTTCTCGCCGGCCAGCTCCCCGGACACGCGGGCCTCCGGGGCGTTCTGCTTCTTCTTTTCGACGAGGAACGCGAGCATCGACGTGAGATAGCGGCGGGTCTTCTCGATCTGGGGCGCCGCGTTTCCCGTGGGGTTCCCGCGGGTCGGCACGAGGCCCCGCGAGCCGAGCGAGTCGAACCTCTCCAGGATGGCGAGCCATCCCTTGATGTCGCTGTCGGGGTCCGAGAGCATCGGGCAGCGGTCCGTCGTCACGAGATCGCCCGCGAACACCGTGCGCGTCGAGGCGTCGAAAACGTAGAGATCGAACCCGCTGTGCGCATTCCCCGCCGGCACGCCGATCTCGAAAGCCTGCTTCCCGGCCACGAGCGAGATACGGTCGCCGATTCCGATGACGTGCGGCGCCTGCGCCTTCCCCTGGGCGATGGCTCCCGCAATGGCCCCGGTGGCGCGGGCGTTCACGAGAAGCGTCGCGTCCGTCGGAAGGAAGGTCGTGAAGCCGTCGTTCGAATCGGAGTGGAGGTGCGTCATGGCGATCCACTTGATGGGCTTGTTCTTCGTCGTCCTCGCGATCTCGGCCTTGAGGTTCTTCGCGTCGGCCGCGGTGGCGCCCGTGTCGATGACGAGGACGCCGTCGCCCGTATCGATCCACGAGCAGTTCGTCGGGCCGAAGCGGCCGTACCAAGAATTGGGATAGGGCTGCGCCACCTCGAACGGGCTCATCTGGGGAGGCTTCGGTTTCGGCGCCTCCACCGCGGCCGCGGCATTGGCGGCGAGAAGGAGAGCGAGGGCGGCGAGCGAGGTTGGAAAGGATCGGTTCATTGAGTCTCCTGTCATTGGGGGCGGTCGGGGCCGCCGGCGGAAGCCAGCGGAGCCGGATGTTCGCGGGAAGAGGCCAGGGCGGCGGCGAGCGTCCCGTCACGGAGCGCCGCGAGCGCGGATTCCTTCTCGCGCGCGAAAGCGTCCTCGAGGCGCTGGAGAAGGCCCCTCGAGGCGAGGGCGCGCTTGGCGGCGGCGAGGGAGCTGATCGGCCGCTCGGCGTACTGAGCCGCTCGCTCGAGCGCGACGGGCAGCGCGGGACCCTCTTCGGCGACGACGTCCACGAGCTCGAGCTCCCGCGCGCGGGCGGCCGAGAGCGTCCCGCACGAGAACGCGACGTCGGCGGCGGCCGAAGGCGACGAGAGAAAAGGCAGGAACGCGCTCGCGCCCGCCTCGAGCGCCGGGAAGACCGGCGAGATGCCGAAGAGGGCTTCGTGGGGCGGGCTGCCGCGCGCGATTCGCTGATCGCAGGCGAGCGCCAGAGAGAAGCCCGCGCCGAAGGCCGGGCCGTCCACGGCCGCGAGAATCGGCCGGGGGGCGGATACGAGCGTGCGCGCGGCCCGCGCGAGCGCGTCGAGCTGGAAGGCGAGGCCCCCCTCGTCATGAAGCGCGACGAGAGCTCCCAGGAGGTCCGGGTCGAGTCCCGTGGAGAAGGCGTCTCCCAGGCCCGTCAGGACGATCGCCGGAACCGTGGGGTCCTCCGCGAGCGTCGCGACCGTGTCCGCGAGCATCTCGGCCATGTCGCCCGCGAAGGCGTTTCCCGCCGCCGGCCTGGCGAGCTTCACGACGGCGATCGGTCCTTCGAGCGAGACGAAGACGGGCGGCTCGCCGGCGCGTCCGGTCGAGCGCGCCCGCGCGCGGCAGGCGTCGAGGAACGCCTCGAACAGCGCCTTCTGCTTTCGTTCGGCGACGAGGTTTTCAGGGTGCCACTGCACGGCGGCGACGAAGCTTCCGCCGGGGCGCTCGAACGCCTCGACGAGGTCGTCCGGCGAGGCCGCCAGCGGCACGAGGCCCGCCGCCAGATCCTTCACGCCCTGGTGGTGGCGCGAGTTCACGGACTCTCCTCCGAGCGCGGCGACGGCCGCGGCGAAGCGCGAAGGAGCGGGCGCCGACCGCACCCGCACGACGTGCGCGGGATGGTCCTTCCCGGCGTGCGGATTCACGTCCGCCTCGTGCGAAACGCCGCGCGCTCGCTGTGAAGGGAGGTCCTGCCACAGCGTGCCTCCGAGCGCGACGTTCAGCGCCTGAATTCCGCGGCAGATGCCGAAGACCGGAGCCCCGAGCCTCTCGGCGGCGGAAAAAAGCGCGAAGTCGAGCGCGTCCCGCTCGGAATCGAGCTCGAGCGTCGGCGTCGCGGGAGTCTCGCCGTAGAGTGCCGGCGCCACGTCGGCGCCCCCGGCGAGCAGCAGCCCGTCGAACGCGCCCGGATCCGGGTCCCCCGGCGTCACGACGACGACCTCTTCGGGCAGTGCTCCCGCCGCGAGCAGGGCGCCCCGGTACGTCGCGTTTGGCTGTTTCGCGTCGGACGCGATGACGATCTTCATGGACGGTCGAAAGGCTTTCCGGGCGGGCGGCGCCGCGCGAGGGGCGGGTCGGGGGATTATAGAGACGACATGGGGACCGTGCCGCGGGTCGTCGTCACGGGTTTGGGCGCCGAAACCGCTCTCGGCCGCGGCGTGAACGCGCTCTGGGAGGGCGCGCTTTGCGGCCGGTCGGCCATCCGCCCGGTCACGCGGTTCGACACCACGCGATTCCATGCGCGCCAGGCGGCGCTGATCGACGGCGCGCGCGAGCCGGGAGGCGCGGAGCTCGAGACTGTCTTTGCGCGGGAGGCCGCGCGCGAGGCTCTCGCGTTCTGCCGCGACTTCGGCGGAGGCCGCGCGGGAATCGCCGTCGGGACGACGCTTGCCGGAAACGGCGCCCTCACCGGGTGGCTCGCATCCAGGACCGGCGGAGCCGGCGCGCTCTCGCGCGGCGCCCCGGGCGCCCTCGCTCGCGACCTCGCCGGGAGACACGGAGCGCGCGGCCCCGTCTCGACCGTCTCCGTCGCATGCGCCTCGGGCGCAGCCGCGGTCGGACTTGCCGCCGAATGGATCCGGGAGGGGCGCGCGGACCGGGTTCTCGCAGGCGGGGCCGACTCCATTTCTCCCTTCGTCTTCTCGGGCTTCGACGCGTTGCGCGCGCTCTCGACATCCGTCGCGCGACCGTTCGACGTCTCGCGCGACGGCCTCACGCTGGGTGAGGGCGCCGGATTCCTTCTTCTCGAGGAGGAGGACCACGCGCGCCGGCGCGGAGCGGCGATCCTCGCGCGGGTCACGGGCTACGGCTCGGCCTCGGATGCGCATCACATGACGCGCCCGGATCCCGATGGCCGAGGCTTGAGAAGGGCCATCGAGACCGCGCTTGCCCGAGCGAGCCGGGCAGGCTGCGACGTGGATTTCGTGAGTGCCCACGGCACCGGGACGACGTTCAACGACGCGATGGAAGAAGCCGCGCTGGCGCACGTCCTCGGCGCGAAAGCACGGTCTGTGCCGGTGAACGGGATCAAGGGCGCGATCGGGCACACGCTCGGCGCGGCGGGAGCGCTCGAGGCCGTCCTTTCGACCCTCGTCCTCGCACACCAGCGCGTCCCGCCCACCGCGGGACACGCGAAGTCGAAGCCGGATTCGCCGCTCCGAGTCGTCTCGGGCGCGCCGCTCTCCCCCGAGAGGCCGATCGAAGTTGCGCTGTCGACCTCGGCCGCCTTCGGGGGAACGAACGCGGCCTTGGTCCTGGAGCGCGCGTGAGGCGCGTCTTCCTCGTCTCGGCGGCGCTCGGGGCCGAACGCGAGGATGCCGCGCGGGAAGATGCGAATCGCCTCCGCCGGATGGACCGATTCGGGCGGACGGGCTTCCTCGCCGGAACGGGCGCCTTCGCCGCTTCGGGCGACGCGCGTCCGGCCGCCCCGGACGGGCGCTCGGGCGTCGTCGTCGGCACGCGGCACGGCTGCCGCCCCGCGATCGCGGAGCATGCCGCGCGTCTCGCGGCGGCCACGCGCGTCGAGGACCTCGCCCCCTCGGTCTTCGCGGCCACCGTTCACAACAGCGTGAACGGCGAGCTCGCCATGACGCTCGGCCTCGGGGGCATTTCCGAGACGATCGTCTCGGGCCGCACGGCCGGCCTCGAAGCGCTGATTCTCGGCGCGCGCCGCGTCGCCTCGGATGACGCGGATCGCGTCGTCGTCGTCGCGGCCGAGGGCGTCGACGACCTGATGCGCGAGGCGTGGGAAGAGGAAAGGTCTGCTCTCGGACCCAGCGCTGCGGGAGTCGAGCTGGTCGAGACGGGCGCGTCGGTCCTGCTCGAGGTCGGGGAGGCCGAGGAGATCTCTTCGAATGAAAGACTCCCCGCGCGCTACGTCTCCGGCACGCTTTTCTTCGAGCCGGATGCGCGGCGGGCTTCGGCGCGTGTGTTGGAGTGGGCGAGAGATTTCGGGACGCAGGGCGGGGCCGGCCTTACGCCTCCAGCGGTTGTCGAACTTTGCTCGCCGGCATATGAAGATTTCCTGGAAGGGGAAGAAAGAGGAGGAGAAGGAGGCTCGCGAAGAATCGAGCGATTCGGCGCCGCGGGCCTCTACGAGATTGCCCGCGACGTCACTGCCCGGCGCGCGCAAGCCGCGAATCAGCCTCCGCCCCGTTCACGTTCTAGGAAACTTCACGTCTACGTGACGCGGGACGTGACAGGCGCTGT
>DATGDV010000403.1:0-6601 GCA_035310685.1 Thermoanaerobaculia bacterium | reverse complement strand
GCGCCTGATCGGAGGGATCCGAGCTCTCAGATCGAAAATCTCGAGCGCGGCGGAGGCGATGCTCGGGCGGCTCAGCGAGTCAGGTCCGCCTTCAGGAGCACCCAGCCCTTCGCCGCCGCGATCACACGCGCGTCGCGGAAGGTCTTGTGGTCGAGCTCCTTGCACGGCAGGCACCAGTCCGCGTAGAAGTCGATCATCACGGGCTTGCCGGCCGAGCGCGCCGCCGCGACGGCGGCGTCGGAGTACGGCTGGAACGCGAGCTCGGGTGCCGTCCTCCGGGGCATCGCGAAGGCCGCGCCCGCCGCGAGGAGCGCGACCGCGACGGCGCCCTTGAGGACGGCGAAGCCGCGCACGCCGGCTCCGCTCTTCTCGAAGAAGAGGAACCAGACACCGCCCGCGAGGAGCGGGAGCGCGAGGCCGATCTCGTAGACGCGCGCCGGAAGGAGCGGCCTGAGGAAGTAGACGGCGAGCGCGACGAGCGCGAAGCCGAAGACGCGCCTCACGGCCGTCATCCACTCACCCGAGCGCGGGAGCGCCTTCAGGCTGCCGGAAGCGGTGCCGAGGACGAGATAGGGAAGACCCAGGCCCATGGCGAGCGTGAAGAAGAGGACGAAACCGAGCGGGGCCGATCCCTTCGCCGCGACGTAGGTGAGCAGCGACAGGACGAACGGGCCGATGCAGGGCGCGGCGACGAAGCCCACGAAGAAGCCCATCGTGAGCGCGCCGGCGACGCCCGACTTCGAGCCCGTGCGGTCCGTGATGAAGTGCGGGGCCTGGATCTCGAAGAGTCCGAACATCGAGAGCGCGAGGGCGAGGACGACCGCGGCGATCGCGACGAGCACGGCGGGCTTCTGCAGCCACGCCCCGAAGAGCGAGCCCGAGAGCGCGGCGAAGACGCCGAGGGCGGAGTACGTGACGCTCATGCCGAGGACGTAGGCGACCGCGAGGCCGAAGGTGCCGCCCTTGCTCCCGCCGGTCTGCCGGCTGAAGAAGCCGAGCGTGATCGGAATCAGCGGATAGACGCAGGGCGTCAGATTGAGCGCGAGGCCCGAGACGAAGACGAGGCCGAGGAGGATCGGCAGCGACTTGCCCGCGAGGCCGTCTTCGGCCGCAGCGGGGCCGCTTCCGCTGAAGCGCGCCGCGAACGTCTCGGGGGGCTCGAAGCCCACGACTCGCGTGCCCGTCTCCTTTCCGTCCGGGCCGAGGAAGAGGAGCGTCGGAACGCCCTGGACTCCCCACTTCTCGCGCAGCGCGGCTGCCCCGAGCGGCGCGTCCCCGGTCGGGCCGGCGGCGGCACCCGGGCCGCCCTCACTCGACCGCGCGCCGCCGGAGCCGCCGCCCGCCGCGGAAGCGGGCGCGCCGAAGAGGTCCCCGTTCTTCGGCTTCGCTTCGGCTCCGGTCTTCGCGACCTCGATCGTGAGCGACGCCGTCAGCTCGGTGGGAGGCAGGCACTGGGTGTCGTTGCAGGGCTGATACGAGATCACCGCCGTCAACGTGCGGGGGCCCGGAGGTGCCTTCGCGTCCACGGTGCCGGGCACGAGAAAGATCGCCCTTCCTTCGTAGACGGCGAGAGGCTGATCCGAGAACGAGAATTTCGTCTCCTTGTGCTTCGGGTACGTCACGGCCGAGAACGCGAGGCCAGGGGACGTCTTGAGCTTGACCACCGTGGGGATGAGAAAGTCCTCCTTGGGCGTGTGGCTGTTCACGTGCCAGCCGGCCTTGATGTCGGCCACCACCGCGAGCCGGAAGGTCTTTCCCGGAACGAGCTGGTCCGCGTCGGCGGCGAGCCGTGGCGCGACGATGGTGTTCGAAGCCGGGACGGTCTGCGCGAGAGCCGGAGCGGCGGCGAGCGCCAGCGCGGCGAAGGCGGATCGGATCGGCATCAAGTCTCCTTCGGGGTGGGTTGGACGGCCGGGGCTTTTCCCTCCAGGGCGTCGAGAAGCGCCTGCGCCTCGGCCGCGAGCGGTGACCCCGGATGGGCCTTCAGGAATTCCTTCAGGCGCCAGGCCGCGAGGTCCTTTCGGCCTCGCGCGATCTCGACGTCCGCCCTGCGGAGCTCGGCCCGCTGCTTGAGTGCAGGGTCCTGGGCGGTCGCGATGAGCTTATCCAGGTGGGAGACCGCGTCGTCGAAGCGGCCCGAATCCATCTCGAGCGAGGTGAGGTAGCCGAGCGACTGCTCGCGGATCGCGGCGGGCGCCTTCGGATCGCCCGCGAGCCTCCGGAACCGGGGCTCGGCCTGGGCGCCGCCGCCGCGCTGATACGTCTGGCGTGCTGTGTCGAAAACGAGCTGCAGATTACCGGGCTCGGCCGACTCGGCGGCGAGGAGCTTCTTGTAGCCCTGCCAGCCGCGCTCGGCCTCGATGAAGGCCTGCACCCATCCCTGCTGCGTCGTGGGCCCCTCCTGCCTGCCGCATTCGAGAAGGTCGGGTGTGACGACGATCCATGACGGCGTCCCGCGAATTCGGAGGCGCCGGGCGAGGTCCCGGCCTTCGGCCGTCGAGACGTCTTCGTACAGAGGCACCTTGTCACGCGTGAAAGCGTAGAAGGACGTGGACGGGGCGACGAGCGCCTCCATCCGCTGGCACTGCCCGCAGTTCGGCTCCACGAAGAAGATCAGGATGCGCCCGTCCTTCATGCGCCTCGCGCCCTCGGCCGCCTCGGAGAGCGTGCGGGCCCAGAGCACCTCGAGGCCGGCCGCTCCGGGGATGGCGCTGCCCGTCTCGGCGGGCTCGGGAGCCGGAGCGGGTGTCGCGGGTGGGCGAGAGGCCGTCTGTTGCGCGAGGAGGAAGGGCAGGAGTGTCAGGAAGGCAAGCATCAATCCCTTTCGTTTGACTATTCTAGGCGCGCCACTTATAACGCGCAGGCGCTTCGCAGCCTGTCTCCCCGCAAGGGGCGTGCCCGGAGCGCGGTGGTCGCGCGGCCGGCCCAGGTAGCTCAGTTGGTAGAGCACGCGCCTGAAAAGCGCGGTGTCGACGGTTCAATTCCGCCCCTGGGCACCATCCTCTTTCCACTTCCCGATCACGCGCAGCGCCCCGGGATGCATCCGGAAGACGAGCGGATCGGGATGTCCCGCTGAGAGGACGAGGTTGCCGTCGACGTGCGCGGTGAGTGGCCGGTCCGAGGCCAGAACGACCTCCCGCGCGCGCACGATCGTCACCCAGGGCAGCCCGACGTGCGAGCCGTCGAGCGCCTTCGGGAGATGGCGCAGCGCCTCGAGCCTGCCGAGGTTGCCGAGCCGGCACACGTCGAAGAGACCGTCATCGGGGCGCGCCGCGGGCGCCAGGAGAAAGCCGCCGCCGCTGCGCGGACCGTTCGCGACCGCCGCGAGGAACGCGAGCCCCTCGAGCACGCGGCCGTCCGCCGTCAACGTGAGCTCGAAGTTGGTCCAACCTTTCAGGACCTTGAAGACGGACCAGAGGTAAGCCGGAAAGCCCTTCAGGTAACGGACTTTCGAAGCGGCCTCGGCGACGGCACCGTCGAACCCGAGGCCGACGCTGTTCGCGAAGAAGCGCCCGTTGACCTCTCCCACGTCGAAAACGTGCATCTTCCCCCGGGCGAGGACGCGCGACGCATCCGCGAGATCCCCCGGCCTGAGTCCCAGCGCGAACCCGTAGTCGTTCCCCGTTCCGTCGGGCAGGAGGCCCAGTGCGGGCCGCTTCGCCGCGGGAAGCCTCATGAGGCCGTTCACGGTCTCGTTCACCGTGCCGTCGCCCCCGATCGCCACGACGACGTCGACGCCGGGGTTTCCGGCCTCTTCGGCGAGGTCGGCGGCGTGGCCGGGGCGCTCGGTCTCGAGGAAATCGCCCTCGAGGCCGGCGGCGGCGAGAGAGGAGCGGATGCGCTCGCGATCGCGCATGGTCCGGCCCTTCCCGGCGGCGGGGTTGAAGAGAAAGACGTGCCTTATGGGACGGATTCTAAGGCCCCCTACAATGCGGACGCGGAGCCTCGCTCCGGGGAGATCACGTGGCCATCCTCAAAGTCGCCAAGCTCGGCTCGCCCATCCTGCGAAAGCGCGCGTCGGAGATCGAGGCGCACGATCTCAAGAAGGGTCGTTTCCGGACTTTCTTCGAGGACATGATGGAGACGATGGTCGAGTACCACGGCACGGGCCTGGCCGCGCCGCAGGTGTCGACGGGCCTGCGTGTCGTGCTCTACGAGGTGCACGGCGAGAAGCGCGGCAAGGATGTCCTCGAAGTCGCGCCCACGCTCCTCGTGAACCCCACGTTCGAGGTGCTCGACGGGACGGAGGAGGAGGATTTCGAGGCCTGCCTCTCGGTGCCGTTTCTCGCGGCGAAGGTCCCGCGCCCGAAAAAGATCCGTGTCAGCGCGCTGGACCCATCCGGGAAGCCGGTCTCCTTCGTCGCGGACGACTTTCACGCGCGCGTCGTCCTCCACGAAAGCGACCACCTCGACGGCGTCGTCTACCTCGACCGCGTGCGCGACCGGGCGTCGATCCGATACACGGTGGATTTCTAACCCTTGTCCGCCGCTCGCCCGCTCACGACCGAAGAAAAGCGCCAGCTCATGCTGCTGAAGTTCCGGCCCGTGTGCATCTGCAACACGATCCGGTATCCGCGCGTGAAAGACGCCATCGACCGCGGGGCGCGGACGATCGAGGACGTGGCGCGCGCGACGGGGTGCACGACGGGCGAGTGCTCGGGCGAGCGTTGCCGGCCCGTGATCGAGGCGATGCTCGCGGAGGCTCAGGCGAAGGCGTAGGTGCCCGCGACGAGCTTCTTGATGACGTCCTCCGTCTCCTGCTTTCCGGGGACGCAGAGCGTGAGGTCCTTCTCCTTGCCGCTCGCGATGGCCTGCGCGTAACCCTCGCAGTCGTAGCCGCAGGCGGTGCAGTCGGTCTGCGCCATGGCCGCGTAGAGCTTCAGGGCGAGGTCGCCCGTCTTCGCCATCTCCATGCGTTTCGGCAGCGGGATCGTTTCGTCGTGGAACGCGGGCGCGTCTTTCCGGACGGCCGGCTTCGCGACCTCGTCGTCCTTCTTGTCGGTGTACTCCCAGCTCCCGAACGAAAAGCACCTCGGGCACTGGAACTGCCAGTCCCACTCGTTCGGGAAACGAACGGCGGGCGTGCGCTTGACGATGAGCCGCTGGAAGTCCTGCGGGCAGACGGGGTTCTCGCGCTCCTTGGCGTCGCGCACCATGGACTTGAGGTGGCCGTCCGAAAAGACGATCTGCCGCGGCTTCTGGTCGAAGCGGAAATGCTCCCCTTTCCCGCCGATCATGACGACCTGCGGATTGAAGCTGCGATCCACGAAGAAGGCACGCATGGGGCGGCCCGTCTTCGGGGAAGGGACGCTCTGGCCGGACCAGAACTTGTGGAGGAGCGCGGAGCTCTGTTCGAACGTCAGCCTCATCGGCGGGGATTATAGAGGGCGGTAGTTCGGATCTCCCACGAACGGATTCTTCCTTCCCTCGTCCGCGATCGTCGTCTCCTCGCCGTGGCCCGGAACGACGCGAAGCCCTCCGGGCAGCGTCAGGAGCCGGTCGCGGATCGACTCCAGGATCTGGGGCTGGGAGCCGCCCCAGAGGTCCGTCCGGCCGATCGAACGGCGAAACAGGGTGTCGCCGGAGAAGAGGACGTCGCCGCCCTCCCCGGGCATCCGGAAGCAGAGGCTGCCAGGCGTGTGACCCGGTGTGTGGATGACCTCGAGCTCGCTCTTGCCGCAGGCGACGCGGTCTCCGCCTACCAGGGTCCGGTCGATGATGCCGGGCGCGTCCAGCGACAGGCCGAAGGTCTGTCCCTGCACGGTGAGGTTCTGGTAAAGCGGCCGGTCGCCCGCGTGCATGAGGATCGGCGCGCCCGTGATGCGTTTGAGCAGCGCGGAGCTGCCCGCGTGATCGAAATGCGCGTGCGTGTGGATGAGCGCGACCGCCCGCAGCCCGGCTCCGGAAAGCGCCTCGAGGATCCGGTCTGGCTCGTCCCCGGGATCGACGACGACCGCTTCGCGCGTCGTCGGGTCGGCAATGATCGCGCAGTTGCACTGAAGCGGCCCGACCGGAAAGGTCTCGATGAGATACAGGCCCATGTGACGCCGATTATCCCGCTAGACTCGCCCGAATGTCTTTGCCGGACTTCTTCCTCGAGGCCTCGCGCGTCCTGATGGGGCTGGGACTGGCGGTGTTCATCGGAGTTCCGCTCGCTCGTCTTGCCGGAAGGAAGAAGAAGATCTTCTTGGAAAGAGAAGATTGGAAGAGGGTAGGTGAGCGGGGCTGGGACGAGGCGAAAGTGGGTGCGCGGCGGGCTTCGGCGCCGGGGACTCTCCTAGAAGGGGAAGAGGGGGAGAGAGGGCGGCTCGCGAAGGCAAAGTTCGTGGCGGCGGGCGCGCTCCTTCTGGGCGTGCTGCTGGAGACGCAGGTCCTCGGCTCGAGTCTTCCGCCGCGTCACGTGTGGCGGGCGGCGGCGACCTTTCTGCTTCTCGCCACCCTCGTCTACTCCGTCATGGTCGTTGCGCCGAAGGAGCGGTATTACGACGAGCGCTCCTCCAGCTTCGAAGAAAATCTCCGGGCGGCCTGGCATGCCCGCCGGGACGCGGCTCGTGCCCGAGGAAGCAGAATCGATTTCCTGGGGTTCCTCCTCGCGCTCGCC
>DATGDV010000402.1:0-6051 GCA_035310685.1 Thermoanaerobaculia bacterium | reverse complement strand
GAGACGGCCGGCTGTAACGCGACGACACGTCCTTCATATTGTCGATGTTCACTCTTCCATGCGAAGCGGTCGTAGCCCTGGCCGAGGACGGCGGGCTTCCACCCGGCGCCGTCGTCTTCGTTGACGTCGACCCTCGCGATTTCACCCACCCCCGAGAACGCGAATCCCCGATGCGTGACAAGAACGCCTCTGACAGGCGTCTTTCCATACGATGGTCGCAATGGTCGAAGAGGTCGGCGGTCTCCTCGCCGTGGCGGAGAGCTCCTGGGGGGATTCGCTGCGCGCGCCATTCGCGGCCCTCGCCGCCGGGGACCGCGACGCCCTCGAGGCCATCTGGCTTCTCGCGTCGCGCCGCCTCTACGCCCTCGCCCTCTGGCGGACGGGCGACGCCGAGGACGCCGCCGACGCGGTCCAGGAGGTCTTCGTCCGCCTCGCCTCCGGCCGGGCTTCGCTTCGGAACGTCGAATCTCCCCACCTCTGGCTCCTCGCGGCCGCGCACCACGCCGCCGTCGACGCGACGCGGCGCCGCGCCCGCCGCCGGACGGAGCCGCTCGCGGACGCGACCTTCCTCGTCGCGCAGGAAGGGGATCCCGAGCGCGCCGCCCGCGCGTCCGAGCTGTCGCGCGCCGTCGCGCGCCTGCCCCGTGCGCAGCGCGAGGCGATCGCGCTCCGCCACTTCGGCGGCCACTCGTTCCGCGAGATCGCCCGCGCCACGGGCGTCCCCACGTTCACGGCCGCGAGCCGCTGCCGGCTCGGCCTCGCGCGGCTGCGCCGCCTCCTCGGAGGGAAACCATGAGCGACCTCTTCCCGCCCGGCCTCGAGCCGCCGTCCCCGCCGCCCGAGCTGCGCGCCCGGGTTCTCTCCGCCGCGTCGCGCGCGTTCGACGCCGCTCCGGAGCACGACGCGTGGACGCGCGCGCTCTCGAGCCCCGTCCTCCGCCTCGCGTGGGCGGCCTCGGTCGCCGTCCTCGGGGCGGCCCACCTTTTCGTCTCGCTCCGGCGCGCCGCGCCGCCGCCCGACCCCGTCTCGCCCGAGATCCGCCAAATGGCCCGACTGCCGCGCATCGACGTCCGCAGCCTGCCCGACGAGGCCGCGCCCACGCCGATTCGCGCCGAGGAACGCTCATGACCAGAAGCCGAGCTCTCGTCTTCGCCGCCCTCACCGTCGTCTTCGTCCTCGCCGGGGCGCTCGCCTGGCGCCTCCGCGCGCGAGAAACCGACGCGCCTGCACGCCCCGCCGCCGCGCTTCCCCGCTTCACGGGAGCCGTCCCGCCGGCGCGCGTCCCCGCCCCGAAGCCGGTGGCGCTCGACCTCCTGAACCCGCCGTGCTGGGCCTGCCCCGACGCGGCGACGTGGCCCATCCGGTTCCGAACGGACCTCGATCTCCTCGCGCCGCTCGGCGACGGCGCCGGCAACTCGGCGCTCTGGCTCAAGGATTTCTCGCGCCCCGCGGGCGCCCGCGTCGCCGAAGCCGAGGCCGCGATGAAGCGCCGCGTCGACGGGCCGGGAGACGTCGGGAAGGTGCTGCCTCCCGACGACCCGCTCCTCCGGGAAGCCGAGCCGTGGGCGGACCGGGCGGCGATGCGTTTCTACCCGGACGTCTACGGCCTCGAGGGATTCTCGACGCCGATCCCGAATCTCCTCGTCGCGCTCACGCTCGCGCGGTCGTGGGTAGGCCGGGCCGCCCTACATCCCGAGACGTCCGAGGCGCTCGAGGACTGCCGGCGCGCGATCCGGTGGGGCCGCCTCCTCCGCCAGGACGATGCCGTCGTCATCCAGGACCTCGTCGGCCTCGCGTGCATCCGGATCGGAGCCGAGGAGCTCTACGACGTCGCGCGGCGGCGCGGGGACCAGCCGCTCATGCTCGTGGCCGCGATGGCCCTCGGGGAAGCAGCGCCCCAGCGCCTGAGGACGGCGCAAGAGCTCACACGGCTGGGCCTCGTCCCGGGCGACGAGGGCCGGGGCTTCGTCGAGCCGACGGAGGCGCGGGTGGACGACCTCGTCCGCCTCGCGAAGAGCGACGCCGACCGCCGCTTCCGCCTCGAGGCGATCGCGCAGCTCGCGGTCGCGCGGCTGAAGGGCAGCCACGGCCAGAGGACGAAGGCCGAGGCGGCGCTCGACGCCCTCGCGAAGTCCGGCCGGAGCCCGGCCGACGCGGCACAGGCGCGCTGGGCGCGCGAGGTCGCGTGGCGGGAGGTCTCGCCGATGATGAAGTGAGGTGCAGTCACCTCACCGCGACGACCCGGGGCCCGCTTCCTCGTTGAACACGTACTCGTGCTGCGCGTCGCGCGTGACGAGCGAGCGCTTGCCGTCCTTGTCGGCGACGACGAACTCGAAGCCGGAGATCGCCGGGTCGATCGTGACGAAGGAGATCGTCCCGTCGTCGTTCTTGCGGGAGGCGACCGTGCTGTACCACTCCCCGACGTCGAAGACGACGGCACCGCCGGGCTGCTTCTTCACGGTCAGCTCGCCGAGCGCGGCATTGACGTAGCGCGGCGCGAGCTTCGCGGCCTCGGCCGCGTCGGCCGGGACGACGAGGCGCTCGCGCTCCTTCGCGATGGCGGCCTTTCTCTGCTCGGCGCCGACGCGGAGCTGTTCTTCCGCTTCGGGTTTGCCGTCGAAGAGCAACTCGAGCAGCCGGCGCCGGAACGGCCCCAGGAGGGCGAATCCGGAATCCGAGTTCGTGAGGATGACGGCGCCGACGCCGTGCTCGGGCAGCCAGATCATGTCGCTCTTGTAGCCGAAGAGGGAGCCGCCGTGGTACACGACCGGGATCTCCAGCTTCCTGCTGACCATGAGGCCCATGCCGTACGTCACGTCCTCGGCGACGATGACCTGGGGCGCGCGGCGCGCGAGGAGGTTCTCCTCGGAGACGAGCCGCTTGCCGTTCGGAAGGAGGCCTTTCGCGAGCTCCATCACCACGTACTTCGAGAGGTCGTGCGCGCTGGAGAACGCGCCGCCCGCGGGGCGCACCGGCACGAGCGACTGGTTCGGGTCGAAGCGCGCGCGGGCGGGCTTGCCGTCCACGTCGTCGCCGTGTGGCTGCGCGGCGTCGCCCTTGAGGGCCTTTTTGAAGTCGAACGTCGTGCGCGTCATGTCGAGCGGGCCGAAGACCTTCTTCTGCATGGCCTTGTCGTACGCGGCGCCGACTTCCTTGCCCGGATACGCGATCGAGCCGCCGATGAACCCGGCCGCGGCCGCCATGAGGTTGCTGTACTGGAAGACCTCGCCGAACCTGCTCGTCGGCTGCATGGTGCCGAGCATCCCGAGCGCCGAGGCCGGCGTCGCCTTCGAGAACTCGAAGATCCAGTCGTAGTCCTGCCTCGGCATGCCCGTGCAGGCGCAGATGAGGTGCTTGACGAGGACCTGCTTCGTCGTCTCGGCGTTTCCGAGCCTGAACGCCGGATAGGCCTCCGTGACGGGCTCGTCCCAGCGCAGCTTTTTCTCGTCCACGAGCTCGGCGAGGAGGAGCGTCGTCAGGGCCTTCGTGTTCGACGCGATCGCGAAGAGCGTGTTCGCGTCCACGGGGTCCGGCTTGCCCAGGTCTTTGACGCCGAGTCCGCCCTCGTAGACGACCCTCCCGCCGTCGATCAGGCTGAAGCCCACGCCCGGGACGTCGAACAGCTTCATCCCCGACGAGAGGAAGTCCTTCAGCGTCGCGACCATCCTGGCGTCGATCGGGTGCGCCTTCTTCCCCGCGAACGACTCGCGGGAGTAGCCCTTCGGACGCAGGCTGCTCAGGACCAGCGAGAACGGGCCGCCGCGCTTTTCCATCGTCGCGTCGGCGGCGTCGACGAGCACCACCGTCCAGGCCTTGCCCGCGCGCCCGGCCAGCGCGAGAACCGTGAGCTTCTCGTTCGGAGAGGTTTCGTAGACGTAGGCGCGCCGCTCCTCCCAGCCGTCGCGCGCCGCCTGCGGCTGCGCGATCTTCAAGGGCCGCTTGAAGTCCGGCTTGAAGGCGGCCCAGCCCGCGGCGACCGCGGCGTCGGCGTCCTTCGCCTCGCCCTCCACGATCGCGATCTGCATGTCCGGCTCCGGCGGCGCGAGGACGACCATCGAGCCCTTCGTCGTGATCGTCCAGCCGGCGGGCGCCTGGAAGGTCGTGCCTCCGGGAGCCGTCCTCGGCGTGTCGGCGGCGACGCGTTCGGTGACGACCGGAGGCTCTGGCGCGGGTGCTGCCGCCGGTGCCGGCGTCGCGGCGGGAGCGGCGGATTTCACCGCGTTCTTCTCGACGGGGAGGTCGCTCCTGCGGCTCCACTCGTCCCACGAGCCGTCGTAGAGGCGCGCCTTGTAGCCGAGGCGCTTCGCCGCGAAGTACGTGACGGTGGCCTGCTGGCCGATGTGGCAGTAGCTCACCACGGTGTCGCCGGGCTTGACGCCGGCGGCCTCGAGGAGCCTCGCCATCTCGACGGGGCTCTTCATCGTGTTGTCCTCTGCGAGGAGAGCGTCGAACGGCAGGTTGTGCGCGCCCGGGATGTGGCCCGCACGCGGCATCGCGCCCGACTCCACGCCGTCGAAGTACTTCTTGTGGCGCGCGTCGAGGATCGCGACGCCGGGCGTGTTGAGGTTCGCCTTCACGTAGTCGAGGTCGACGACGAGCTCGGGATGCGGTCTTGCCGTGATCCTTCCGGGCTTCCTCGGGACGGCCGACGCGGGATCGTTGGCCGACGACACGACCGTCCCGCCGTCCGCCTTCCACGCCGGCAGGCCGCCGTCGAGGATGGAGGCGTGGTCGCCGAGGCCGGCGGCATCGAGGCTGAAGTAGACGCGCGCCGCGGGTGAAACCCAGTCCCTGGCGAAGTAGACGACGACGTGCGAGTCGTCGCCGATGCCGAGGCTCTCGAGCTTCGCGCGGAGCTGGTTGGGCGGAAGGAGCTGGAGGACGAGCGCGCTCTCGGCCCGCGGGATGGAGAGGTCCTGCGGGGTCATGAGGATCGCGCCCGGGATGTGCTCTTTCTCGAAGTCGGCCGGCGTGCCCACGTGGAGAAGGACGAGATCCTCTTCGCCCCGGTGATCGGCCAGCCAGGCAGGCGTCACGAGCATGTCCGCCGCCGAAGCGACGGGTGCCGACGACGCGGACGCGAGGAGGACGAGGCTGGCGAGAAGACGCTTCATCGGACCTCCGGCAGGGGCGCGGCAGTATTTCACGAGACGCCGGAAATCGCCCTACGGCTTCTTCACGTAGACGAGGTCCCATGCTTCGCGCCGCTCCGCGAAACCCGTGATCTCCCCGAGGTCGTCGCGAAGGAAGACTTTCCTGTAGCGCGGCTTTCCGGGCACGAAGAGCACGTCGCCCGCTTCGACCTTCAGAGGCTCCGGCTTCTTTCCCGTTTGCTGGCCCTCGAGCCCGTGGTCCGTCAGCCTGATTTCGTACGCGACGTCGGGAGCGAGCGCGTACCGGCCCGTGTACTCCTCGAGGTCGTCGGGATCGACTTCGAGGGCCGGAGGATCGGTCCGCAGGGCCAGCACCTGCGCTCCGACGAGACGCCAGCCGCCCGGCGTCCTCTGCCACGTGTCGGTCGTGCGGTACCGGCAGCGCAGCTCGTGGCCGTGGAAGGTCTCGTGCTCGTCGTCGACGTGTGTCGTCACCGCGACGTCGCCGTGGACGGCGGCGCGGAACTCCGTGACCCGGATCGTGCCGGAGACGCCCGGGGGCAGCGGCTTGATCCCGTCGATGAGGGACTTGCGATCGAGGAGGGAGCCGTTCTCGTCCACGTACGTGACGCGCGCGTCGAGGAGGCGGTCCCAGACGGCCGCGCTGCCCGAGCTCACGGCGTCCATCAGCGCCTGCGTGTCGGCCTGCAGCATTTCCTCGACGGTCTTCGCGGAGGGCTCGCTCGTGCGGACCCTGGCGCTCTTTTCCGACGCGTGCGCGCGACCCTCGGCGAGAGCCCCGATGGCGAGACCGATCGCCGATGCCGCGACGAGGCGGCGGCAAACCTTCGGCCGCGAGTGCATCCAGCACCTCCCGGGCGACGAGCCCGGCCTCATTCTGCGCCCGCGGACTCCGGGCGTGACGACGTCAAAAGGACGATCGTGTAACGTGAGCGCC
>DATGDV010000401.1:0-11354 GCA_035310685.1 Thermoanaerobaculia bacterium | reverse complement strand
TTTTGCGCGACCGAGACGATGGCCTGCCCGCCCGACGCGCAGGCGTTCTCGACCGCCTCGATCGGTTTGGCGCCCATGCCGGGAACCATCGCCACGAGGCCGGCCAGGAGCCCCTGCTCGTTCAGCGAGAAATTGCACGTGGCTCCGATGGAAGCGACGTCGAGCGCGGACGCGGAGACCCCGATCGAGGAGGACGTCTCCTCGACGGCCCTCGAGATGATCTCCGGGACGGTCATTCCCATCAGCTTTCCGAAACGTGACTGGTGATACGCGGCGACATAGAGGGGCTTGCTCATCCGAGACCTCCACGGCTGATTCTAGATTCAACGGGGGCGACGGGATCACGCGCCGTCGCGCGCCTTCCTCTCGATCTTGCCCCAGGTGTCGCGCAACGAGACGGAGCGGTTGAAGACGGGACCGGAAGGACCGCGGTCCGGGTCGACAACGAAGTAGCCGACGCGCTCGAACTGGAAGAAGTCGCCCGGCTTCGCCGAGGAAAGGGAGGGCTCGACGCGGCAGCCCGTCTTCACGACGAGCGACTCGGGGCTGAGATTCGCGAGGAAATCGCCGCCCTCGGGCGCAGCGTCGGGGTTCGGAACGGAGAAGAGGCGGTCGTAGAGGCGGACCTCGGCCGCGAGAGCGTGCGCCGCCGAGACCCAGTGAATCGTTCCCTTTACCTTGCGGCCCGCGGGCGACTCGCCGCCGCGCGTCGCGGGATCGTACGTACACCGCAGCTCCGTGATCGCGCCGGTCGGGTCCTTCACGAGCTCTTCGCACCGGATGATGTAGCCCCAGCGCAGGCGCACTTCCTTGCCGGGCGAGAGCCGGTGGTATCTCGGAGGCGGCTCTTCGCGGAAGTCGTCGCGGTCGATGAGCAATTCGCGCGAGAAAGGCACCTTGCGCGTTCCCTGCGAGGCGTCCTCCGGGTTGTTGACGGCGTCCAGCTCCTCGATCTTTCCCTCCGGATAGTTCGTGAGGACGACGCGGACGGGATCGAGAACGGCCATGACGCGCGGCGCACGCCGGTTCAGGTCCTCCCTCAGGGTGTGCTCGAGCAGCTCCACCTCGACGACGCTGTCGCGCTTGGCAAGACCGATTCGGTTGCAGAAGTCTCGCAGAGCCTCGGGCGTGAAGCCTCGTCGCCGGAGGCCCGCGAGCGTGGGCATCCGCGGGTCATCCCAACCCTTCACGTGGCCGCCCGTGACGAGCTGGAGCAGCTTTCGCTTCGAGAGGAGCGTGTACGTGAGGTTCAGGCGGGCGAACTCGATCTGGCGGGGGCGATCCGGAAGTTCGAGCGCCTCGAGGCACCAGTCGTAGAGCGGCCGGTGGTCCTCGAACTCCAGCGTGCAGAGCGAGTGCGTGATGCCCTCGATCCAGTCGGACAGCGCGTGTGCGTAGTCGTACATGGGATAGAGGCACCAGGTGTCGCCCGTTCGGTGGTGCGTGGCCTTGCGGATGCGGAAGAGCGCCGGATCACGCAAGTTGATGTTGGGCGATGCCATGTCGATCTTCGCGCGCAGCGTCCGGAAGCCGTCCGGAAACTCGCCGGCGCGCATCCGGCGAAAAAGGTCCAGGTTCTCCTCCACCTCGCGGTCCCGCCACGGACTGTTGCGGCCCGGCTCGGTGAGCGTGCCGCGGTACGCGCGGACCTCGTCGGCCGAGAGGTCGCACACGAACGCTTTGCCCGCGCGAATCAGCGTCTCGCCGAACCCGTAGAGCTTTTCGAAGTAGTCCGAGGCGTAGAACAGCCGGTCCTGCCAGTCGAACCCGAGCCAGTGCACGTCGTTCTGGATCGAATCGACGTACTCGGTCTCTTCCTTGAGCGGGTTCGTGTCGTCGAAGCGGAGATTGCACGTCCCCCCGTATTCGTTCGCGACGCCGAAGTTCAAACAGATCGACTTCGCATGGCCGATGTGAAGATAGCCGTTCGGCTCCGGGGGAAAGCGCGTCGCCACGCGGCCTCCGTGCTTTCCCGTGCGCCTGTCCTCGTCGAGGATCTCGCGGATGAAGTCCTTTCCGGGGATCGGAGGCGCGGTTCTGGAAGCGTCGTCCATGATCACCTCAATGCGCGGCGGGCGCTCTCGCGAGGAGGCCCGCGAAAGCCAGGAGGCGCCGCCGGGTCGTCTCCTTGCCCAGCACTTCAATCACCTCGAAGAGGGGAGGAGACGCGAGAACGCCGGTGAGGGCGAGGCGGGCGGGCTGCGCGAGCTCGCCCAGCTTGAGGCCTCTCTCGGCCGCGAGCGCGCGGGCGGCTTCCTCGAGCCGCGCGTGGGTGAACGGCTCGACGGCCGACAGGCGCTCGGCGAGCGCACTCACGAGCGGCGCCGCGTCCGGTTTGCCGAATTTCTTCATGCCGGCGGCGTCGAAGTCCGCCGGGTCGCCGCCGTAGATCGCGAGGGCACGCGCGAGTTCGGTGAGCGTACGCGCGCGCGAGCGGTGAAGCGCGATCGCCTTGCGGAAAGTCTCCGGGTCCAGGAGCGGGACGCGGAACGGCTTCAGCATCTCGGGGAGCCGTTCCGCCGGAATCTCCTGAAGGTACTGCCCGTTCAGCCAGGCGAGCTTCTCGTGGTCGAAGCGCGAAGGAGACGGGCCGATGCGATCGAGCGAGAAGAGTGAAACCATCTCGGCCAGGGTCATCCGCTCCCGGTCCTCGCCGGGCGACCAGCCCAGGAGCGCGAGGAAGTTGTCGAGCGCCGCCGGCAGGTAGCCCTGCGCCTCGAACTCTTCCACCCCCGCGGCGCCGTGCCTCTTGCTCAGCTTCTTGCCGTCGGGGCCGAGGATCATCCCGAGGTGCGCGAAGACGGGGAGGGGGGCGCCGAGCGCGCGGAACAGCGCCACGTGCTTCGGCGCGTTCGGGAGGTGGTCGACGCCGCGGATGACGTGCGTGATGCCCATCTCGACGTCGTCCACGCAGACGGTGAAGTGATACAGCGGATGGCCGTCCGAGCGCACGAGAACGAAGTCGTCCAGCGCGCCTGCCGGAAACTCGGTCCTTCCCTGGACCGCGTCGTCCACGACGAGGGGCGCGTCCGGCACGTCGAGGCGCACGACGAATTTCTCGCCGGACGCGGCGCGGCGCTCGGACTCATCCTTCGAGATCGCGCGGGCTCTCCCGTCGTACCGGAAAGCAGAGCCCGTGGCCTCGGCGGCCTTCTTCATCGCCTCGAGCTCGTCGGGCGTCTCGAACGCGCGGTAGGCCTTCCCTTCCGCGAGGAGGCGGTCTGCGGCCTCCCGGTAGAGGGCGCCGCGCTCGCTCTGGAAGATCGGGCCCTCGTCCCAGTCGAGGCCCAGCCAGCGCATCGCATGGAGGATCTGGTCCGTGAGCTCGCGGCGGCTCCTCTCGAGGTCGGTGTCCTCGATGCGGAGAATGAACGCGCCCCCGTGGCGGCGCGCGAAGAGCCAGTTGTAGAGAGCCGTGCGCGCCCCGCCGACGTGTAGGGAGCCCGTGGGGGAAGGCGCGAAACGCACGCGTGGGGCGGTCATCGGGCGGCGAGGATAACAGCCGCGCTCTGGGGCATGATGCGCGGCTCATGAACGTGCTGGCCGGCGTTTCCGCGCCCCGCTCCGAGGCTCTCCGGGCCGATCTCGTGCTCGTCCTCGTGACGGCGATCTGGGGATCGACGTTCATCGTGAACAAGCTCGCCCTCGAGACGGTGCCGCCTCTCGTCTTCGTCCTCGTGAGGTTCGCGCTCGCGGGCATCCTGCTGCTCGTCCTGGCGCGAGGCCGCCCGCGGACGCCGAATCTCGCGCGCGACAGCGCGATCATCGGCATCCTTCTCGCGATCGGCATCGGATGCCAGGTGGTGGGCCAGCTTTTCACGTCCGCCAGCAAGGCCGCTTTCGTGACGGGCCTTTCGGTCCCGCTCACTCCGGTCGCGGGCTACGTCATGACCAGGAAGAAGCCCTCACGCGAGAACCTGGCCGGCCTCCTCCTGGCCGCCGCCGGCTTTGCGGCGCTGACCTGGCCGGAGAACGCCGGCGGGTGGAACCGGGGTGATCTCCTGATCGTCGCGACGGCCGTCTCCTACGCCATCCTCATCGTCGTGATGGCCGAGACGGCGCCGAAGCACGACGTGCGCTGGTACTCGTTCGGGCAGATCGCGGCGGCGGCGGTCGCCGTCGGCAGCGCGCGCCTCGCCGTGGCGCCGTTTCTCTCGGGAGCCGGCGTGTATGCGGCGGCCGAACGCCGCCCGCTCGAGCTGACGCCGCGGGTCCTCGCCGCGATTCTCTGGATGGCGGTCGTGGCGACGGTCGTCACGTTCCTCGCGCAGACCTGGGCGCAACAGCGCATGCCCGCGACGCACGCGGCGATCCTCTTCGCCCTCGAGCCCGTCTTCACGGCGCTCTTCGCGGCACTGTTCCTGGGGGAGCGGATGACCGGCCGCGACTGGTGCGGCGCCGCCCTCGTCCTTCTCGGGATCGTCGTGTCGGAGCTGAAGTTCTCTACTCCAGCCCGAACGTGACGTTGTAGAGGTACGGCTCGCGCCAGACGGAGAGCACGAGGCTCGAGCGCGAGAACCCGCCTTCGACCGATTTCGCGAGCTCCTCGACGGTCTTGACCTTGTGGTTGTTCACGGCGAGGAGGAGGTCGCCCCGGTCGAGTCCTTTGGCGTCGGCGGGGGAGTTGCGCGTCACGGAGACGACCATGGGCCCGTTGCGCGTGTCGCGCACGCCGACCCCGAGCTCGCGCCGCAGGATCTCCAGGCCCAGGTCGTCGGGCGTCCGCTCGGTCGTGAGTCGGACCGTCCGGTCCTGGCCTTCCCGCCGGAAGCCGAGGGTGAGCGTTCGTCCGGTGCCGGTGGAGGCGAGAGCCGTGTCGAAATCCTCGCGTCCCTCGATGGGGCGGCCGTCGATCGAGACGACGATGTCGCCAGGCTCGAGGCCCGCGCGCGCCGCCGGAGAATTCGGGTAGACCGAGCGTACGCGGAGGCCCTGCCCGCGCGACTGGGGGCGCGCGTTTCCGAGCCCGACCGTCGTTCCCCTCAGGCCCAGCCAGACCGACTTGACCTCGCCGTAATGGAGCAGCTCGTCGACGACGCGGCGCGCCCGATCGATCGGGATCGCGAAGCCGATCGTGTTCGCGCCGCCCACGATGGCCGTGTTGATGCCGATGAGCTCGCCGAGGACGTTCACGAGCGCCCCGCCGGAATTGCCGGGGTTGATCGCGGCGTCGGTCTGCAGGAAGTCCGAGTAGTTGCGGCCGGACTCGGCTTTCACGGTACGGTGGACGGCGGAGACGATTCCGGTCGTGACCGAGTTCGAGAGGCCGAACGGGTTGCCGATCGCGATGACGGTTTCCCCGATCATCAGGTCCGAGGTCGTCCCGAGCTTCGCGGCGCGGAGCTTCTTCGGTTCGACCGTCAGCACGGCGAGGTCGTTGTCCGCGTCCGCACCCTCCAGCTTCGCTTCGAACTCGCGCCCGTCGGCCGTCGTGACCCAGATGCTCGAGGCGCCCGAGATGACGTGGTCGTTCGTGACGACCACGCCGGAGGAGTCGAGGATCACGCCGGAGCCGAGGGATTCGGTGCGGTATCCGCGAGGGCGCGCGTCGAAGCCGAGGAAGGCATCGAGGGAGCTCCGGCGCTGCTGGACGAGACGTTCGGCGGAGATGTTGACGACGGCCGGCCCGATCTTCTCGACCGCCTCGACGATGGGAGTGCGCCGTTCCGCGCGCGCGCCCGGCGAGGGAGACGCGGGAGGCGGGAGGGAACGCTGCGAGAGGGCCGCAGGCGAGAAGAGAGCGAGAGTCAGGAGGAGGGCGAAGCTTGACATTTCTTTTCGGGCCCGCATGATTGTTATTCGATAAAGTCGAAGAGGTTTTTAGTCATTCTAAACACCCGGCAGAAGAAAGCAGTTCAGGCGCTCGTCGAGCTCGTCTATCGCGCGGGCCCGGACGTGACGTCGGCTCAGCTCGCGGTCTGGCTCGAGCTCTCGCGCGACTCGGTGCACCAGCTGCTCCTGCCGCTCGTCCGGAGCGGCTGGGTGGCGGCCGGCCGGGGCCGCAACGGCGGCTATCGTCCGACGCCGCTCGCACCCACGGCCACGACGCTTTCCATCGTCTCGCTCTACTCGCGCGAGGGGCGCGAGCCGGGCCCCGAGCAGTCGAACATGCCGGGCGCCATCCAGAGGCTGGACCGGGAGCTCTCGGAGACACACCGGCGGTATCTCTCGGGAATCACGATCGCGAATCTCGTCGCCGAGGTGAAGGCCGAGCGCGAGGAGCTGACGTACTCGATCTGAGAAGGGACGCACGGATACCCTCTCTGCATGGGTTGTAGCAAGCCGCGCGCCCGCCAAACCGGCGCGTACCGGGGGGAGACATCATGAGAATCGCTGCCGACATCACGAAGCTGATCGGGAATACCCCGCTCGTGAAGATCAACCGAATGACGGCGGGGATCGCGGCGGGCGCGACGGTCGCCGCGAAGCTCGAGTTCTTCAACCCCGCGCATTCCGTCAAGGACCGTATCGGGGTCTCGATGATCGACGCTCTCGAGAAGGCGGGGAAGATCGCGCCGGGCAGGACGGTGCTCATCGAGCCGACGTCGGGGAACACCGGCATCGGCCTCGCGTTCGTCGCAGCCGCCCGCGGCTACCGCCTGATCCTCACGATGCCCGAGACGATGTCCCTCGAACGCCGCAAGGTGCTCAAGCTCCTCGGCGCCGAGGTCGTGCTGACGCCAGGTCCCATGGGAATGAAGGGCGCGATCGCGAAGGCGCAGGATCTTCTCGCCGAGTACGGGCCGAACGGCGTTCAGCCGCAGCAGTTCGAGAACCCGTCGAACCCGGCGATCCACGAGGCCACGACGGGCCCCGAGCTGTGGAACGACACGGACGGCAAGATGGACATTCTCGTGGCGGGCGTGGGCACGGGAGGGACGATCACCGGCGTGGGCCGCTTCTGGAAGCCGAAAAAGCCCTCGTTGAAGATCATCGCCGTCGAACCGGCGAACTCGGCCGTGATCTCCGGCGGCGCGCCGGGTCCGCACAAGATCCAGGGCCTCGGAGCGGGGTTCATTCCGAAGAATCTCGACACCGCGTTCGTCGACGACACGTTCCAGGTCTCGAACGAGGAATCGTTCGCGATGGCGCGGCGACTCGCGAAAGAGGAGGGAATCCTCGGTGGAATCTCTTCCGGTGCCGCGGCGCATGCGGCCATCGAGGTCGCGAAGCGCCCCGAGAGCGCCGGGAAGCTCATCGTCTTCGTGGTTCCCGACACCTCGGAGCGCTACATCTCGACGGACCTCTTCCGCGAGGAAGAGGTCCCGACGGGGGCGATGGCCATCTAGCGCTCGAAAAACCGGGCCTCGGCGAGGTTACTTCTTCTTGGCCTCGAGCACCGGCCTCACGGGCGTGATCTTGATCTGCTTCGGCTTCGTCTCCTCGCGCTTCGGCAGCTCGACGGTGAGAACGCCGTTGTCGAACGCAGCCGAGATGTGCTCGTTGTCGACGTTCGACGGGATCGTGAACGAGCGGACGAACTTCCCGTAGCTCCGCTCGACACGGTGGTAGTTCTCGTCGCCGTTGTTCTTCTCGAACTTGCGCTCTCCCTCGAGGGAGAGGACGCCGTCTTCGAATCGAATCTGGATCTGGTTCTCGTCGAAGCCGGGGAGCTCGGCCTTCAGGATCGTCTTGTCCTTGGTCTCCATGATGTCGACCGGGGGTGCCCACGTCCCGGTGAAGAGCTCCTCTTCGTTTCGGGTCGGGCGCGTGAGCGTCGAGTCGAACGCCTGGTTCAGGCGGTTCTGAAGGGCCGCGAGCTCGCGGAAGGGATCGTTCCAGCGGATCAGGTTCATGATGCTTTCCTCCTTGGTCATCGGGCCTTCGCGGCCCGTTCTGCCGTCTCGGTCCGGAACTCCAGCGCCGAGCCTCCCGGAGCGAGCGCGAGGGTGACCGCGGAACCCTCGTGGATGTCGCCCGCGAGAAGCTTCAGCGCCAGCGGGTCCTGGACGAGCTTCTGGATATTTCGCTTGAGAGGGCGCGCGCCGTAAACGGGGTCGTAAGCCTCGCGCGCGAGCCAGGTCTTGACCGGGTCCGTCCACGAGAGCTTCACGCCGCGCGCGGCCACGAGTTCGGCGACGCGATTGAGCTGCAGGCCGACGATCTGCTCGATGTCGGCGAGCTCCAGACGCCGGAAGACGACGATGTCGTCGATCCGGTTCAGGAACTCGGGCCGGAAGTGATTGCGCAGCTCCGCTTCGACCCGTGCCTTGAGCGCCTTCTCGTCGCTGCCCTGCATCTCCTGGATGATCGGGCTCGCGACGTTCGAGGTCATGATGACGACGACGTTCTTGAAGTCCACGGAGCGGCCCTTGCCGTCCGTGAGGCGCCCGTCGTCGAGCACCTGCAGAAGGACCGACCATACGTCGGGATGGGCCTTCTCGATCTCGTCGAAGAGGACAACGGAGTAGGGCCGGCGACGAACGGCTTCCGTGAGCTGGCCGCCCTCGTCGTGGCCGATGTAGCCGGGAGGCGCCCCGATCATGCGGGAGACCGTGTGCTTCTCCTGATACTCGGACATGTCGAGGCGGACCATGGCGTGTTCGTCGTCGAAGAGAAACTCCGCGAGCGCGCGGGCGAGCTCGGTCTTCCCGACGCCCGTGGGTCCGAGGAAGAGGAACGAGCCGATGGGCCGCTTCGGATCCTTCATGCCGGCGCGGGCCCTGCGGACGGCCGCGGAGACGGCCTGGACGGCCTCGTCCTGGCCGATCACGCGCATCTTCAGGCGCTCCTCCATCTTCATGAGCTTCTGCGTCTCGCCCTCGACCATCTTCGAGACCGGCACGCCGGTCCACTTCGAGACGATCGCGGCGATGTCCTCCTCTTCCACCTGCTCGCGCAGGATGGCGCCGTTCTTCTGGAGCTCGGCGAGACGCGCGGAGGCTTTCTCGAGATCCTTCTGGAGCTTCGTGAGCGTGCCGTACCGCAGCTCGGCCGCCTTGTTCAGGTCGCCCTGACGCTCGGCGGCCTCGGCCGCGACCTTCGTCTCGTCGAGCTTCTTCTTGAGGTCGCGGATGACCGTGATGGCGTCCTTCTCGGCCTTCCAGCGCGCCTTCATTCCCGCCGAGCGCTCCTTCAGCTCCGCGAGCGTGCGCTCGACGTTCCGGAGCCGCTCCCTCGCGGCCTTCGCGTCGTCCTTCTGCAGAGCTTTCTTCTCGATCTCGGCCTGGAGGATGCGCCGCTCGACCTCGTCGATCTCCGTCGGCATGGAGTCGATCTCCATCTTGAGCCTCGAGGCCGCCTCGTCGATCAGGTCGATGGCCTTGTCGGGCAGGAACCGGTCGGCGATGTAGCGGTCGGACAGAGTCGCCGCTGCGACAAGCGCCGCGTCGGTGATCTTCACGCCGTGGTGGACCTCGTAGCGCTCCGCGAGCCCGCGAAGAATCGCGACCGTGTCCTCGACGGACGGCTCTCCGACGAGCACCGGCTGGAATCGCCGCTCGAGAGCGGGGTCCTTCTCGATGCGCTTGCGGTACTCGCCGATCGTCGTCGCTCCGATGGCGCGGAGGTCACCCCGCGCGAGCGCGGGCTTCAGCATGTTGCCGGCGTCCATCGCGCCCTCCGCTGCGCCCGCGCCGACGAGCGTGTGGAGCTCGTCGATGAAGAGGATGACCTTTCCGTCCGATTCCTCGACTTCCTTGAGGACCGCCTTGAGGCGCTCCTCGAACTCGCCCCGGAACTTCGCGCCGGCGACCATCGCGCCGAGGTCGAGAGAGACGACACGCTTGTTCTTCAGCGTCTCGGGCACGTCGCCCGAGGCGATGCGGCGGGCGAGACCCTCGACGATCGCGGTCTTTCCGACGCCGGGGTCGCCGATGAGGACGGGGTTGTTCTTGGTGCGCCGGGTCAGGACCTGCATCACACGGCGGATCTCCTCGTCGCGGCCGATGACCGGATCGAGCTTGCCCTTCCGTGCAAGCTCGGTGAGGTCCTTCGCGTAGCGCTTCAGGGCCTGGTACTTTCCCTCGGCGTCGGGGTCGGCCACGCGGCTTCCCCCGCGCACGTCCTTGAGGCCCGCCAGGAGCGAGGCCTCCGAGAGACCCCGGGCGAGAAGAGCCTTCGCGGCCCGCGACTTCCCGTCGCGCAGGAGGGCGAGAAAGAGGTGCTCGCTCGCGATGTAGTCGTCCTTGAACTCTCCCGCGATTTTCTCGGCGAGGTCGAGGAGCTTCACGAGCGCGGGCGAGAATCGCGGCTCGACTCCTTCGCCCTGGACCGTGGGCAGCTTCGCGAGCTCCCTTTCGACGTCCTGGAGCGCGAGCCCGGGAGCGACGCCGACCCGCTCGAGCAGGGCGGGCACCACACCCTCCTCCTGGAGGAGCAGCGCCTGCGCGAGGTGTTCCGGAGTGGCCTCGGGATGACCCTCGGTTCGCGCGGCCTGGGCCGTCTTCTGGAGGGCTTCCTGGGCTTTGTGGGTGAAGCGCTCAGTGTTCATCGTCAGGAAGTATAGGATCTGCCTATGATCTTGTCAAGGAATTGCTGATAACAACATATATAGATTTTCTTTCATACGGTAACTTACTACAAAATAGTCATTTAGCATAGGCTACAGTCAAATTAGCTAGATAGGTCGATGGCTCCGGCCTCCCTGAAACCCCTTTTTCGGAGCAAGCAGGAGTCGCAGGTTCCGCACGGCCGGCCCCTTTTTCCCGGGTCGTAGCAGGAGATCGTGAGGCGTGTATCGAGCCCGAGAACGCGAGCGAGACGAACGATCTCCGCTTTCGACATGTGAAGAAGAGGCGCCCGGATCGCGGAGCTCCGGCCTTCGATGCCCGCTTTAGTCCCGAGCTTCGCGACGCGCTCGAAAGCCCGGAGGAACGCGGGGCGGCAATCCGGGTAACCGGAGTAGTCGAGGGCGTTCGCGCCGATGACGATCTCCGTCGCGCCGGCCGACTCGGCGACGCCGAGCGCGAACGCGAGAAAGAGCGTGTTGCGCGCCGGGACGTACGTGATCGGAATGCGCGCCTGTCCGAGAGCGTTCTTCGGCACGCGAATCGAGCGGTCCGTCAGGGCGGATCCGCCCAGCGCGCCGAAGGCCGGAATCGCGATCACGCGATGCGAGGAGACTCCGTACTTCCGCGCCAGGGCGCGCGCGGCGCGGAGCTCGATGCGGTGCCGCTGTCCGTAGTCGAAAGAGAGTGCATGAATGGTCCACCGCCAGCGCGAGACGAGCGCGAGGCACGTCGCCGAGTCGAGACCGCCGGAAAGGAGTAGGACGCACGTGCGCTTTCCTTTCACGGGCGCGACGGGAATTGGTGGGGAAGAGAGAGAAGAATTCATTTCTGCTATCGGCGGCGGCATCTCGCCGCCGCCGGGGAATGAATCTGGTGCCGGGCGAAGGCTGTCAAGGATCTTGG
>DATGDV010000400.1:0-2076 GCA_035310685.1 Thermoanaerobaculia bacterium | reverse complement strand
GCCACACCCCGTTCGACGAGATCGCATACCAGGCAGCCGGAATCGTCCACGAGCTCGCCATGGTGTTTCCGCCGCCGGCCGAGCCGGCGGCGGACGCGCCGGCGGGGGCCCGTTTCCTGGGCTTCTCCGCGGAGCCGTTCGCCGCCCCCGAGAAGCTGGTGGCGGGGACGCTCCCGTGCGGCACGTCCCGGGAGTGTTACGACGCGTCTGTCGCGGTCACGACGCGTCTTTTCGCGTGGATCTGGAAGACCGCCGGCGGCGACGTTTCCTCCGTCGCGCACTATCCGGCCTCGAAGGGACCCTATGCCCTCCGTGAGTGACCCGCGGCTCGCCCTCCTCTCCGTGTCCGACCGCGGCGGACTGGTCGAATTCGCGCGGACTCTGGCCGGACTGGGTTTCGAGCTCGTTTCGACGGGCGGCACGGCGCAGCACCTCGCGGCGGCGGGCCTCGCCGTCACGAACGTCTCGGACCTCACGGGCTTTCCCGAGGTCTTCGGCGGCCGTGTGAAGACGCTTCATCCGAAGGTGTTCGGGGGCATCCTCTTCGACAGGTCCGAAGAGCGTGATCGAGCCGAGGCCGCCACGACCGGCGCCGCGCCGATCGACCTCGTGGTCGTGAATCTCTACCCCTTCGAGGAAACCGTCGCGAAGAAAGGTGTCGACGTTCGCGAGGCCATCGAGAAGATCGACGTCGGCGGCCCCTCGCTCCTGCGCGCCGCGGCGAAGAACCACGCGCACGTTGGAGCCGTGTGCGATCCGGCGGACTACCCGGCTCTCGCCTCCGAGCTGACCAGGAACGGCGGCACGCTGAGCGACGAGACGCGCCGGCGCCTGGCCGCGAAGGCTTTCCGGCGCACGGCGGCCTACGACGCCGCGATCGCGCGGTGGTTCTCGCAGGAGACGGGCGAGACGTTCCCCGAGCGCCTGTCGCTCTCTTTCTCGCTGGCGGCGTCCCTGCGCTACGGAGAGAACCCGCACCAGAAGGCTTCCCTCTACGTGGACCCGGCCGCCGCGCCCCCCGCGCTCTCGCGTTACGAGTTCGTCCAGGGAAAGGAGCTTTCGTACAACAACTTCCTCGACGCGGACGCGGCTCTCTACACCTCTCGCATCGTGGGCCGAAACTCGCTCACGATCGTGAAGCACCGCGTCCCCTCGGGCGTGGCCACCGAGCACGCGATGGCGGAGGCGTTCGAAGCCGCGTGGGCTTCCGATCCCGTCTCGGGGTTCGGCGGCGTCGTCGCGTACACGGGCACGCTGGACGTCGCGGCGGCGGCCGTGCTCACGTCACGCTTTCTCGAAGTCATCGTCGTGCACGACGTCACGCCGGACGCGAGGACGATCCTCGCGAAGAAGCCGAACCTGCGCGTCCTGACCGTCGCGCCGGAGACCGATCTCCGCCCGCGCCTCGAAGCCCGGGGCATCGACGGCGGCCTCCTCGTGCAGGAAGGCGACCTCGCTCCCGACGACACCTCGGAGTGGAAGGTCGTCACGAAGCGGGCGCCGGGCGACGCCGAGCGCCGCGCGCTCTCGTTCGCGAACCGCGTCCTGCGAGGCGTCGTCTCGAACGGCATCGTCGTCGCGGGCGAAAGCGCGACGTACGGCATCGGCGGCGGGCGCACGAGCCGCGTCGACGCATGCCGGGACGCCGCAGGCAAGGCGGGAGCCCGAGCGAAGGGAGCGGTCGCGGGATCGGACGCCTTCTTTCCGTTCCCCGACGGCCTCGAGGTGCTCGCAGCGGCCGGGGTCACGGCCGTCGTCCAGCCCGGCGGCTCGGTGAGGGACGCTGCCGTCATCGCCGCGGCGGACGCCGCGGAAATCGCGATGGTGTTCACGGGAAAAAGACACTTCAGGCATTGAGAGATCACGAAAGACCAGGAAAGACTTTCATAGAAAATGAACGAGAGATCGAATATTTCTTCTTATATGCGGCGGCTGCTGAGGCAGCCGCCGATATCAGAAATCTCTTCCCGGATGTCCGGTGTCAAGGGTCCTCGACCGCTGCGCGGCGCGCGAAGCGCGCCCTTGACTCCGGACATCCGGGGATCACATTTCCTGCTATCGGGGCTGCAACAGCAG
>DATGDV010000399.1:0-2592 GCA_035310685.1 Thermoanaerobaculia bacterium | reverse complement strand
CACGGGACCGCCGCCGACCAGCTTCTTCGCGCTGAGGCCCTGCCGCATTCTCGACACGCGCGATCCCGACGGCCCCCTGGGCGGACCGGCGATCGCCGGAGGCTCTTTCAGGACGTTTTCGGTCGTGGCGGCGGCCTGCGGTGTCCCGGGGGACGCCGTTTCGATTTCAACCAACCTCACGGTGCCGGCGCCGCCCGCCGCGGGCGGGCTGCACATTTTCGCCGGTGACCAGTTTCCAACGTTGGCGAGCACGATCGATTTTCGACCCGCACGCGCACGCGCTAACAATGCGATCATCCAGCTCGCGTCGGACGGAATGGGAACGATCGCCGCGCAAAACGATTCCTCAGGAGCCGTGCATCTCATCGTCGACGTCAGCGGCTACTTCCGCTGACGAACGGAAGCGCCTCTCTTGATTCTGGCGGCCCCGTCCGATCACGGGGTGGCTGGCCCTCCTCACCTTCCAGGAAATACAATGCCTGGATGAGCGATCAGTTCTCCCGCGACACGACGGACGTTTCGGCCGCGCTTCCCCTCTCCCCGGAGCAGGAGCGCATCCGGAAGGCGAAGGATGCGTGGCGCGCGAAAGCCGCGGCCGCGTTCGCGAAGACGCCCCCGTGGAAGAAGGACTTCACGACGATCTCGTCCGCCGCGGTGAATGCGCTCGCGACGCCCGACGACCTGCCCGGCTTCGACTACGACCGCGACCTCGGCTGGCCGGGAGAGTTCCCGTACACGCGCGGCGTGCAGGCCACGATGTATCGCGGGCGGCCGTGGACCATCCGGCAGTTCGCCGGCTTCGGCAACGCGAAGCAGACGAACGAGAGGTTCAAGGCGCTCCTCGCGCACGGCCAGACCGGCCTTTCCACCGCCTTTCACCTGCCCACGCTCTACGGCTACGACTCTGACCACGCGATGGCGGCCGGCGAGGTGGGGAAGTGCGGAGTCGCGATCGACACGCTGCGCGATTTCGAGGCGCTCTTCGACGGCATCGATCTCGGGGCCGTGACGACGTCCATGACGATCAACTCCACCGCGCCGATCGCCCTCGCCATGTATCTCGCGGTCGCCGAGCAACACGGCACGCCGTGGTCGAAGGTCGGCGGCACTCTCCAGAACGACATCCTCAAGGAATACATCGCGCAGAAGGAGTACATCTTTCCGCCCCGCCCCTCGATGAGGCTCGTGACGGACCAGTTCGCGTTCTGCACGAAACACGTCCCGAAGTGGAACACCGTGTCGATCTCCGGGTACCACATCCGCGAAGCCGGCGCGACGGCGCTTCAGGAGCTCGCCTTCACGCTGCGCGACGGGATGGAGTACGTGAAATACGGCATCGACGCGGGCCTCGACGTCGACGCGTTCGCGCCGCGCCTTTCCTTCTTCTTCAACGCCCACAACGACTTCTTCGAGGAGATCGCGAAATACCGCGCGGCACGCCGCATCTGGGCGAAGGTCATGCGGGACCGCTACGGCGCGAAGAAGCCCGAGAGCTGGAAGATGCGCTTCCACTCGCAGACGGCGGGCGTTTCTCTGACGGCCCAGCAGCCGTACAACAACGTGGCGCGGGTCGCGATCCAGTCCCTCGCGGCCGTCCTCGGAGGCACGAACTCGCTCCACGCGAACGCGCTCGACGAGACGCTCGCTCTTCCGACGGAGTTCGCGGCGAAAATCGCCGTGAGGACGCAGCAGGTCATCCTGCACGAGACGGGCGTCGTCAACACGGTCGACCCGCTCGGAGGCTCGTACTTCGTGGAGGAGCTCACGAACCGCATGGAGGCGGGCGCGTTCGACTACTTCCGGCGCATCGATGCCTTCGGCGGGATGGTGGAGGCCATCGAGGCGGGCTTCCCGCAGAAGGAGATCATGGACGCCGCGTACCGTTTCCAGCGCGCCGTCGACGCGAAGGAGAAGATCATGGTCGGCGTCAACGAGTTCACGGACTCCGTTCCGGGGGACGAGGTGCCGATCCTGACGATCTCGGAGCAGGTCGCCGCCGAGCAGGTGAAGGCGCTCGAGGAGGTCCGCAGGACGCGCGACTCGCGCACGACGATGCAGAAGCTGTCGGACCTCAAGGCTGCCTGCGCGGGCGGGAAGAACGTGATGCCGCCTCTCGTCGAGGCCGTCAAGGCATACGCCACGGTGGGCGAGATCTCCGACGTCATGCGCGACGTCTTCGCGACGTACGAAGAGCCCGCTGTTTTTTGAACTGACCGCGTCGCGTGCGCCGCAGCCGGGGGTCCGGGGGCGCCGTCAGTAAGCCCCCGGAGAGTGAAGATTTTCTTAGAATGGCAAAGAAGACGGCCCGGCGGTCCCAACGGCCACTGAGGTTTCCGACGGCCGCGCGCACGAATCCCATTCCCCTCTGAGAGATTCTTTTCTTCGAACCCGTCGAGCGTCTGCCATTTCGGAAGAGGCATCCCCGGCCCGGTTCTTGCGAGGTAAACTGCATGTCGATGCCTCTGAGACGCATTCCTCTCGCCTTGACCGCCTCCTTCGCCCTTCTCGCCATGCCTTTGGCCGGCCAGAGCGGCGGAGGCGTCGGGAAGACTTCCGTCCGGGACGCCCTGACCCAGAAGGAGGCCCGCCGTC
>DATGDV010000398.1:0-3176 GCA_035310685.1 Thermoanaerobaculia bacterium | reverse complement strand
GAAAGAGCTCTTCTATGTCGCCGCGGGCCAAAAACTCATGGCAGTGGCGGTGCAGACCGATTCCACGTTCCAGGCCGGGCGGCCGCATGCGCTCTTCGAGCTCCGTTTTTTCCAGGCCGTAATTCCTTATACGGTATCGGCTGACGGTCAGCGTTTTCTCGTCAACACTCCTCTCGAGGAGGACAACTCTTCGCCGGTGACGGTGGTCCTGAACTGGACGGCGGAGCTGAAGAAGAGATGAAGAGACCGGCTCTGGGCGTGCTCGCGCTCGCCCTTTCCGCCTCCGAAAGACCGCCCGCGCCCCCGGCGGCACAGACGCGTTAGCCGAGCGGCCTCAGGCCGCGAAGTCCACTTCGATTCCCCGACCCGTCGCCCGCGCCCTTTCGAGGACGACTGCGGCCGCGGCCGCGTCCTGGAGCGCCATGCCCGTGCTGTCGAAGACGATGATCTCCTTGCCAGAGCTCCGCCCCGGCTTCCTGCCCGCGACGATCTCCCCGAGCTCGCCGTGCACGTCCCCGCGCGCCACGAGACCGCTCGCGAGTGCGTGATGGAGGTCGCCGAACGCCGCACACTGGTCGGTGACGTCGGTAACGATCGTGGAAGAGGCCATCAGGGAGGAATCCACTTCCTGCTTTTCCTCGCTGTCGGCTCCGATCGCGGCGAGAAACGCCCCCGGGCGCAGGAACCCGAAGAAGAGGATGGGATTCTTAGAAGGTGTGCAGGTGACGACGACATCGCTCGCTCGCGCGGCGGATCTCAGATCATCAGCTGCCACGATGGGAAAGCCGACCTCGGGGGCGAGGTCTTGCGTGAAACGCAACGCCCGTTCCCTCTCTTCATCGAAGCAGAAAACGGCCTCGACGGCGAGAACGCGCGCCAGGGCGCGGAGTTGAGCCCGCCCCTGCACTCCGCACCCGCAGATCATGATCGTCTTCGAGTCGGGCCGGGCGAGGTGTTTCGCCGCGACCGCCGTCGCCGCGGCGGTCCTGAGTCGCGTGATCGCGCTCGAGTCCATGACGGCCAGCGGTGAACCGGCCTCCGCGTCGGCGAGGACGACGACGCCCTGGATCCTCGGCAGTCCGCGTGCGTCGTTCCCCTGGAAATTCCCGTTCACTTTCGCTGCGAAGAGGGGCCTCGACCCGCCGAGGATTCCGGCCTTGACGTGAAAACCGCCGCCCGCCGTCCTCAGCCCGAGTGCTCCAGGCGCCGGGACCTCGCCCGCTCCGTGCTGGCGGAAGGCCTCCTCCACCGCGGCGAAGCAGGAGTCGAGGTCGAGCAGGCTCTCGACGTCGGCACGGGTCAGCACGAGCGTCTTTGGCACAGCAGCGGTCTCGAGCGGGACGGAAGGCACGATTTATGTCTATCAAAAGATATTTTATTATGTCAATTGCTATATAAGAAGGGTGGCGCGCCGCTTCGACGGAATAGACGTGGAGGCTCGGGCGATATTCTTGACGAGGCACGTTCGATGTCGTGTTGGCCCTCTTCTCTTTCTAAGAACGTCTCTTTAGCGGCGTTCCTCGTGCTCGCGGCCATCTCGACTCGCGGCGAAGGCCCCCCGTCCGCCCGCAAACCGGTTCTCGTCGAGCTGTTCACGTCGGAAGGCTGCTCGAGCTGTCCGCCGGCCGACATCGCGCTTGCGCACCTCGCAACGACGCAGCCGGTCGCCGGGGCCGAGATCGTGGCGCTGGCGCTTCACGTCGACTACTGGAACCGGCTCGGCTGGGCCGATCCCTTCTCGTCTCCCGCGTTCAGCGCGCGCCAGAGCGACTACGGCCGCGTCCGGGGCGGGAATCGCGTCTACACGCCGCAGGTCGTCGTGGATGGGCGCAAGGAGCTCGTCGGCAGCGACGAAAAGGAAGCGAGGCATGCCGTCGAGGAGGCCGCTCGCCTGCCCAAGGCCTCGATCGAAATCCTGCAGGCGGTGCACGGCGAGAATGCCGAGCTGCGACTCCGGGTCAGCGCGCTGCCGCCCGTCACCCCCGGCGATACGGCCGAGCTCCTCCTTGCGGTCACCGAGGACCGGCTCGCGACCGACGTGCCGCGCGGCGAGAACGCGGGACGACGCCTCGTTCACAACGCCGTCGTCCGCGAGCTCGCGGTCGTGGGCGCCGTCGAGCCGGGCGCTCCTTTCGAGACGCGGCGGCCGCTACGCCTCAAGGCGAACTGGAAGAGGAACGCGCTACACGCCGTGGCTTTCGTTCAGGAGAGAAAGAGCCGGAAAGTCCTGGGGGTCGCGCGGATATCGATTCAGGGGGAAGGGACCGTGGCCTCCGGTCCTCGGGCGTAAAGAGTTCTCGCCTTCGGCGACTCGCTTCGCTCGCTCTTGACGCCCTGCGCTCCTCGGCCCGGCATTCATCTATCGAGGTTTCTTCGAAACCTCGCTTTCCGGGAAGCGCGTTAGTCTTCTCAATATGCGTATTCGTTTCGCGCTTTATTTTCTAAGCAGATTCTGTCTTCTTCTCTTTCTTTCTTCTTCTCTTTCCGTCGCCGACCGCGTCGTGCCGTCACGGCTTCCATCCGGCGAAATCCAGCTCCCGAACGGGCGCCTGCTGACGCCCACGGGGGCGCAGACCGAGGTCTCGCCGTATCCGTTCGCTCTCGCGCTCACCCCGGACGGAACGCGGGTCGTCGTCGCGTGCACCGGCGCGGACGACCAGTCGCTCCACCTTCTGGACGCCGCCTCGGGGAAGGCCCTCTTCAAGCAGCCGCTGCCGCATTCCTGGCTCGGCCTCGCGCTCTCGCCGGACGGGGCGCGGGCATACGTCGCAGGCGCCAAAGGGAAGAACGTCCTCGTCTATCGCCTCGAGCGGAATCGCTTCGCCGCCGAAGAGCCGTTGGCCCTGAAACGCAAGGAGGACGGGCCCAGGGTCGATGCGACCCCCGGAGGCCTGGCGATCTCGCCGGACGGCGCGGCGCTCTGGGTCGCGCGGATTCTCGCGAACGACGTCGTGAAGATCGATCTCAAGACGAGGGAGATCGTCGCGGTCCTCCCGGTGGGCGTTCATCCGTACCGGCCGGCGTTCTCTTCGGATGGGAAGGTTCTCGCCGTCGCGGCGTGGGGCGGCGCCGCCGTGACCTTCGTCGACGCGGAGAAAGCGATCGCGTCCGGCTCCGTGAAAACCGCGGATCATCCCGGCGATCTGGTCTTTTCGCCCGATTCGAGGACGCTTTTC
>DATGDV010000397.1:0-6896 GCA_035310685.1 Thermoanaerobaculia bacterium | reverse complement strand
CACGCGTTGCCGGCGTCCTCGGGGAGTTCTACTGGGCCGTCAAGACCGGAGAGACCACCGAGGCCACGGACTACGTCAAGCCGCCACGCATGCTCTCGAAGGAGAGAGCGAAGAAGGAGATCGCGTGGACCGAAGGCGCGTACGTCCCTCCCGCGGACGTCGCCGCCGGCTTCGCCCTCCCGAAGCCACTCCCGCCGCCGCAAGGCGTCGGCGCAGCCCAGCCGTGGCCGCACGCCGAGACGAGCCACCTCTGGTGGAAGACGGCGTGGCTTCTGTCGCTCGCCGCGGTCGTCGTCTATTTCCTCGCGAAGCTGATCACGCCGCACGCCGTCGTCTACGACCAGACGTTCGACCTCACGGACCCGCAGCGCGCGATCTACACCGCGCGCGGCAGGAGCGCGAGCTCCACCTCGGCCGACTGGTCGCAAGGCGGCGCGGCCCAGAGCCCGACCCCGGGCCCCGCCAATCCCATCGCCACGCGCGCGGCCGCGGACGCCGCTCTCTCGGCCGCACGCGTCCTCCTGTCGCAGCCGTTCGAGACGAAACGCGCCGCGAACCTCGCCGTCGACCTCTGGGCCCCCACGAACAACACCTGGGTCGAGGTCGGGTTCGACCTCATCTCCGAGGCCACCGGCGAGGTCCGCTCCTTCGACCTGATCTCGGACAAATACTCGGGTGTCGACGGCGGCGAGCACTGGAGCGAGGGCAGCCAGAGCCGCCGCATCTTCGTGCCGCGCATTCCCGCCGGGCGTTGGATTCTGCGCCTCGAGCCCGAGTCGGACGCCGGGAAGGCGCCGCCCTCGTTCCGCGTGCGGCTCACGAGCGGCGTGCCGCACCTCTCGCATCTCGTCGTCGTGATCATGCTGCTCTTCGTGGTTCCGACGCTTCTCGTGTTCTCGAGGTTCGCCTTCGAGGGCCGGCGCTGGTCCGAGAGCGACTTCACGAGCGCGGGCGGGGAACGGGAATCGGACGACTCGAGCGGCGAATGAAGGAGGCTCGATGAGACGCATCTTCCAGGCCTTCGGCGGCGCGCTTCTCCTCGCGTACTCTCTCGCGGCGTTCTCCGGATGGGAGATGGCCGGAAAAACGAAACGCAACACGCTGCCTCCGGGAGCCCGCAATGCGGGCGGCTACCGGACGTGGCACTTCTGGAGCGGAGGCAAGTGATGAACTGGTGGGCGCAGCACGGGCATCAGGTGACATCGACCGTCGTGTTCTCGGTCCTGGGGATGGTCCTGTTCGGCGTCTTCTTCGCGATCCTCCCGAAGCTCCTCCCCTTCTCGCTGAAGAAGGAGATGGAAGAGGACCAGAACGTGGCGCTCGGCATCGTCCTCGGGTCGATCGTGATCGCGATGGCGATCATCATCGCGGCTTCCGTCACGGGAGGCTGACCGCATGGGCGACCGAGAGGGAAGCGCCGGCCCCCCGGCGGCGCCCGCCCTCCGGCCGGGGCCCGTCTACCTCACGGTTTTCGCGATCGCGTCGTGCGGCCTCGTCTATGAGCTCGTCGCGGGCGCTCTCGCGAGCTACCTCCTGGGCGACTCGGTCACGCAGTTCTCGCTCGTCATCGGCGTCTACCTGACGTCCCTCGGCCTCGGCGCTTTTCTGACCCGGTTCGTCGTGCGCGGCGTCGCGCGGCGATTCGTGGAAGCGGAGATCGGCGTCGCACTCCTCGGCGGCCTCTCGGCGCCGATGCTCTTCTTCGCCTTCTCCTCCCCGCGGTGGTTCCCGCCGGTCTTCTACGGGGTCGTGGTCGGGATCGGGACGCTCGTCGGCCTCGAGATTCCGCTTCTCATGCGCCTGCTCAAGGACACGGTCGTCTTCCGCGACCTCGTAGCGCAGGTCCTCACGTTCGACTACCTCGGCTCGCTCGCCGGCTCGATCCTCTTCCCGCTCGTCTTCCTGCCGCGCCTCGGCCTCACCCGCACGTCCGTTCTCTTCGGCCTTCTGAACGCGGCGGTGGCGTTCTGGTCGATCCGCCTCTTCCGGGACCGGATCGGGCCGCCGGGCGGTCTCTTCGCGCGGGCGGGATTCGTCACGGCGATCCTCCTCGGCGCCTTCGTCGTCGCGGATCGCCTCACGGCCGTCGCCGAGGAAAACCAGTACGCCGACGAGGTCGTCGTGGCCCAGACGACACCGTACCAGCGCATCGTCGTGACGCGAAACCGCGCGGGCTTCCAGCTCTTCTTGAACGGGCACCTGCAGTTCTCGTCCGTGGACGAGTACCGGTACCACGAGGCGCTCGTACACCCCGCATTCGCGGCGGCTCCGCGCGCCCGGCGGGTCGCCGTGCTCGGGGGAGGCGACGGCCTCGCCGTCCGCGAGATCCTGAAGCATCCGGAAGTCGAGAGCGTCACGCTCGTGGACCTCGACCCCGCGATGACGCGCCTCGCGAGGACACATCCTCTCTTTCTGGCCCTGAACGGCGGCTCCCTGCAATCCCCGAAGGTCAGGGTCGTGAACGAGGACGCGATGATCTGGATCGAGAAGGAGCCCGATCTCTTCGACGTCGTCGTCATCGATTTTCCGGATCCGTCGAGCTATGCCGTGGGCAAGCTCTACACGTCGCGCTTCTACTCGCTCGTGAAGAGGAAGCTCGATCCCGAGGGCGTCGTATGCGTGCAGTCCACCTCTCCCCTCTTCGCGCGCCGAAGCTTCTGGATCGTGGACGCGACGCTCCGCGCCGCCGGTTTCTCGACGCGCCCGTACCACATCGCCGTCCCGTCGTTCGGCGACTGGGGCTTCGTCCTCGCGTCCGGCAGGGCCGTGAACCTCGGGAACACCCTGCCCGAAGGCCTGCGCGCCCTGTCGAAAGAGCTCCTCCCGTCGCTCTTCGTCTTCGGCCCCGACGTCGCGCGCCTCGACGACGTCCCCGTGAACCGCCTCAACGATCAGGTCCTCGTGAGGACGTACGAGGGAGAGTGGAAGCGCTTCGACTGAGCCGCCGAGACGCCATCGCGTCGCTCGTCGGCCTACCCGCGCTCTCGGCCTTCGCCGCCGCCCTGACGGGATGCGGCAAGAAGGACGTCCGCGGTCTTCCCTTCGAGGGAAGGATCGTGGGGCCGGACGTCGCGCGGGGGCATCTCCTCCGCGCGGGAGACCTCCTGTCCCGGCCAGCCGTCCGCACGGAGCGCGTCGGCACGGCGATCGTGGGCGCGGGCGTGTCGGGCCTTTCGGCCGCGTGGCGCCTCGCGCGCGGCGGCGACTCGGATTTCCGCGTCTTCGACCTGGAGGACGCGGCCGGAGGCACCGCGATCTCGGGCGCGAACGACGTGTCCGAGTTCCCGTGGGGCGCGCACTACGTGCCCGTGCCCGCGTCGCCGAACCGCGCGCTCGAGGCCGTCCTCGAGGAGGCCGGCGCGCTCGTCGGCCGCGACGCCGAGGGCGCCCCCGAGTGGGCCGAGGAGATGCTGTGCCGCGAGCCCGAGGAAAGGCTCTTCTTCGGATACGCCTGGCGGCCCGGCCTCTACCCGGGCGACGGGGCTTCGCAGGAAGACCTCGAGCAGCTCGCGCGGTTCCGGCGCGAGATGAACGTTCTCGCGGCCCGGAAGGACTCGAAAGCGCGGCGCGCGTTCGCGATCCCCACCCGCCTCTCGTCGGACGACCCCGAGTTCACCGGCCTCGACCGCATCACCATGGCCGACTGGATGCGCGCGCGCGGCTACACGTCGCCGCGCCTTCTCTGGCTCGCGGAGTACGGGTGCCGCGACGATTTCGGCACGAACCTCGACGGCACCTCCGCGTGGGCGGGAGTCCATTACAACGCCGCGCGCCTGCCCGGCGAGGACGACGACGAGGACCCCTCCGAGTTCCTGACGTGGCCGGAGGGGAACGGCCGCCTCGTCTCGCTCCTCGCGAAGAGCGCCGCGGGGCGCCTCGCGCCCTCCTCTCTCGTGTTCGACGTCGTGCCGGCGCCGAAACGGGGCGCCCCGGTCAGGGTGCGCGTCCTGGACGCGGCCCGCAACGAGGTCGTCGCCGTCGAGGCCGCGCACGCGATCCTCGCGCTGCCGAAGTTCGTGGCCGCGCGGGTGTTCGCGCCGTGGCGCGCCGACCCGCCCGCGTTTCTCAAAGAGACGTCGTGGGCGCCGTGGCTCGTCGCGAACCTCACGCTCCGCGCGCGGCCGAAGGAGACGGGGTTCCCGCTCGCGTGGGACAACGTGCTGCACGATTCGCGCTCGCTCGGCTACGTCGTCGCGACGCACCAGACCGGCCCGGAGCAGGGGCCGACCGTCTTCACGTACTACCACCCGTTCACGGACGAGGCCCCCGCCGCCGCGCGCGCGAAGCTTCTGGCCGCGTCGTGGGACGACCTCGCGTCCGCCGTCCTCGCGGATCTCTCCACCGCGCACCGCGACCTGCCGGATCTCGTGACGCGCCTCGACGTCATCCGCTGGGGCCATGCGATGGCGCGCCCGACCCCGGGATTTCTCACGAACCCGGTCCGGCATCTCGCGCCCGTGGGGAGCGTCCACTTCGCGCACGCGGACTCGGCGGGCCTTCCGCTTTTCGAGGAGGCGCAGGACGCCGGCGTCCGGGCCGCCGAGGCGGTCCTGGCCGAACGAGGCGTGCGCTTCGCGAGCCAGGCCGCGGGCTAGCATGGAGGACGCCGTGACCTCCCCGTGGCTCTTCGGCCGGCGCGCGGACCTGCTTCTTTTCGGAGGCTCGACGGCTCTCGCACTGCTCTTCCTCGGCATCGGCCACGTCACCGGCCTCCTCGACGGAGACGCCCCGCCATGGCTGTTCCTCGTCGTGGTCGTGGGCGTGGACGTGGCACACGTCTGGGCGACGGGATGGCGCGTCCTCGCGGACGGGAAGGAAGCGCGCCGCCGCAGCGCGCTCTACCTCGGCGTCCCGATCGCCGCGTGGGCCGCGGGCGTCGTGGCGTATTCCGTCTCGGCTCTCTTCTTCTGGCGGCTCCTCGCCTATCTCGCGGTCTTCCACTTCGTTCGGCAGCAGTACGGCTGGGTCGCTCTCTATCGCCGGAAGAACGGAGAGGGAGGAGGCGGCCGCCTTCTCGACGCCGCGGCCATCTATGGCGCCACGCTCACGCCCCTCCTCTTCTGGCACGCGCACCTCCCGCGGCGATTCCAGTGGTTCCTGCGGGGAGACTTCGTGAACGGCCTGCCCGCGGGCGTCAGCCGCGCCGCGTTCGTCCTCTATGCAGGGATCTTCGCGGCATGGGTCGTGAAGGAAATCGCTCGTGCGCGCGCCGGCAGGCCGGTGTCGTGGGGAAAGGTCCTGATCGTCCTCTCGACGGCGGCGACGTGGTTCCTGGGCATCGTCGTCTTCGACTCGGATTACGCCTTCACCGTGACGAACGTCTTCGTCCACGGCATTCCGTACATGGGGCTCGTGTGGTTCACGTCGAAATCGAGAGCCGAGGCGCGCCGCGACGCGGGCGACGCTCCGTCGCTCGCCGACCGGGTGGCGCCGAAGCTTGTCTTCTTCCTCGCGCCTCTCCTCGTCATCGCGTTCGCCGAGGAGTGGGGCTGGGACCGCCTCGTCTGGCACGACCACGCCGCGCTCTTTCCGGGGCCGGCGCTCGACCCGGGCGCGCTCCTGCTGGCCCTGCTCGTGCCGCTCCTCGCCCTTCCCCAGGCCACGCACTACGTGTGGGACGCGTTCCTCTGGAAGGTGCGGCCCGAGAACCGCGGTACAGTCGAGGCGCTGGGAATCCGATGAGCCTCGGCCTCCACCTCCTCCTCGACGTCGCGGGCGCGCCGTTCGCCACGCTCGACGATCCCGTCCTCGTCGAGACGCTGCTCGTCGACGCCGTCCGGGCGATGGGCGCGAAGGTGCTCGGCATCCACATCCACCGGCTCAGCCCGCAGGGCGTCAGCGGCGTCGTCGTCATCTCCGAGTCGCACCTCACGATCCACACCTGGCCCGAGCGCGGCGAGGCGGCGGTGGACCTCTTCACGTGCGGCGACCCGTCCCGTGCCCGCGCGGCGGTTCAAGCGCTCGCGGGCGCGCTCGGAGCCGGGAGGACGAGAGTCGAGGAGAAAGAGCGCGGCGTGAACGGCACCGGAAGATGACTGACCGTCCCCGCCCGGCGTTCTCCGCCGCCGTCGTTCTCCTTGCGATCGGCCTTGGCTGCACCACGCCTTCGACGCCGACAGCTGGTTACGTGCCGGGCCTCGGCGATCTGATGCTTCTCGCCCAGATTCAGCATTCGAAACTGTGGTTCGCGGGCGAAGCCGGCAACTGGCGGCTCGCGTCGTACGAGCTCGACGAACTTCAGGAGGGGTTCGCCGCAGCGGCGCGTCTACATCCTCGGCACAAGGACTCCCCGCTTCCGATACCGGATCTCATCCAGAAGATCATGGGCGGGCCGATGTCCGACCTCCGGGCGGCAATCAAAGCCAAAGACGAAACGGCGTTCGCAAAAGGGTTCGACGCGCTCTCGACCGGGTGCAATTCCTGCCATCAGGCCACGAACTTCGGGTTCGCCGTGATCACACGTCCTTCTTCGAACCCCTATTCGAACCAGTCGTTCAAGCCGGAGCGTCCTCCGGGCTCCTGACCCCTCGACGTCGCAGCCGGGCTCGCCCGCGCTCGGAATCCGTGCCGCGGCAGGCCGATCAGGCGGCGGCCCCGAGCGGCAGGACGATCCGGAACGTGCTGCCGTGGCCTTCCACCGTGTCGAGCTCGACCCGCCCGGCGTGCGCCTCAGCCGTCCATTTCACGAGCGAGAGCCCCAGACCGCTTCCGCCCAGCTCGCGCGACCGGCTGCCGTCGATGCGGTAGAAACGCTCGAAGATCCGTCCCCGGTGCGCCTCGGCAATGCCGGCGCCCTCGTCCCGTACCTCCACGAACGCGGTGCCCGAACCTCTTCCCGCCCGGATGCGGACCGTGGTCCGTTCCGGCGCGTACTTGATCGCGTTGTCGACGAGGTT
>DATGDV010000396.1:0-4569 GCA_035310685.1 Thermoanaerobaculia bacterium | reverse complement strand
ACTCAGTGCTCACGAGATTGGAGTCTATAGCCGGGGGAAACGGACCCCGTTTCTCCCGGGCCCCTTTCGGGCTACCTGGCCTGAATGAGCGCCGCCGTGAGGGGTGAAAGCGTGCGCCCCGCGACCGAACCCGGGGCCGCGTACACGAAGACGTAGTAGTCGCCCGCGCCCGACCGGAGCGGGATGTTCGCGCGCGCCACTCCCCTCACGAGATCGATCTCGCCGCGCGATCCGTCCGGGTATCGGCTGTTCATGGGGGCGCGGGCGCGGAAGCTCTGCGACGCGCCGGGATACGCGTAGCCTCCACGGCGGGCGATCTCCTCGCGCGACATAGGCCCGGCGGGCGCCTCGAATCCGACTTCGATCACGGCGAGCTCCCAGCCCGCGGGCAGCTTCACGGCAAAGGGCGCGCGCGCGCCGGCGGGAAGCGGCGCGGCCGGCAGCTCGACCCACTCGACCACGTGCCGGCTGAACTCCTCCGCCATGCGGAACTCGCCGTCCACCACGGCCGCGCCGATGCCCACGTGCGTCCACGTCGGATCGAGAATCGTTCGGCGATGGCCGTCGCCCGGAGGAACCTCGGCCATCATCCCTTCGTGTGCGCCGAGGAGGAGCGCGGGCACCTCGGCCTCCTCCAGGTTCGCCCCGGTGCGCGTAAAGGAGCTGAAGTTCTCGGCATGGTAGTCCACCCCGCCGGCGAGGCCCCACCGGAGGTAAGGCGGCCGGCCGGCGGTGTCCCAGTGGCCGGAAGAGCGCGTTCGGGCCGTGTCGAGGCAGAAAGCGTCGCCCACGCGCGCGGCGAAAAGATCGTACGCGAGGGATGGCGCGCCCGCTGCCCGCCGCTCGTTGTTCAAGCGCGCGAAGAGGCGCGCCTTGGCTTCCGGAAAGCGCTCCAGGTAGGCCGCTGCCGCGCGGTTCTCCCCGCGGCGCACGATTGGGATCGGCACCTCGGAACGCAGGCGCGGCGACGACATGCACGCCACGGCGAGCAGGGCCGTGCCCCACCAGATACCTCCCGGCGTCATTGGAGTCCGCGGCACCGTAGAATCCTACGGCCTGATGATCCGTTTCGGCACCTCCGGCTGGCGAGCCGTACTCGGGGAAGAGTTCACGTTCCCGAACGCGCGTCGCGTCGTCACGGCGATCGCCCGGGTCACGAAAGCATCGGGCGGTGTCCCTGAAGGTCTCGTCCTCGCTTCGGACACGCGTTTCCTGAACGAGCGGTTCGTGGACGAGGCGTTCCGCGTCCTCGTCCGGGAAGGCGTACGCCCCCTTCGCGCGGACCGGGACGTTCCGACGCCCACGGTTGCGTTCACGATCCGGCGTCTCGGCGCCGCGGGCGGCGTGAACTTCACCGCGTCGCACAACCCGCCCGAGTTCAACGGAATCAAGTTTTCGACGGCCGACGGGGCTCCTGCGCTCCCCGACGTCACGGCGAAGATCGAGGCCGAGATCGCGAAGACCTCGGACGCCGATGCGGAACCGGCGCCGCCCGCCTCGGCGGAAGCGATCGACCCGCGCGGCCCGTACCTCGAGAGGCTCGCGACGTTCGTGGACCGGGCGGCCCTCGGGAAGGCGAACCTCCGCGTCGCCGTCGATCCTCGTTTCGGCACGTCCCGCGGCTACCTCGACGTCTTTCTCCGGGACGCGGGCGTAGGCGTCGAGCTCATCAACGGTCATCGCGACCCGTACTTCGGAGGCCTCTCGCCGCAGTGCGACGAGAAGAACCTCGGCGCGCTCCAACAGGTGGTCGTCTCCGGCAAGCGCCATCTCGGCCTCGCGACGGACGGGGACGCGGACCGGTTCGGAATCCTCGACGCCGACGGCCGGTACGTCGACCCGAACCTCTGTCTCATGCTTCTCGCCGACTTTCTGCTCGGGCGCCGCAAGGCGGGCGACGGCCGCGGCGTCGCACGCTCGGTCGCGACCACGCATGGGCTCGACGCCGTGGCGAAGGCGCGCGGGGCTCCCGTCTTCGTCACGCCTGTCGGCTTCAAGTACATCGGCGACCTCCTGCTCAAGGACGCGATCGCGATCGGCGGCGAAGAGTCCGCCGGCTTCACGATGGCGGGCCACGTGCCGGAGAAGGACGGCATTCTCGCGGGGCTTCTCCTCGCCGAGCGTGTCGCCACGACCGGCGAGACGCTTTCGGCCCTCCTCGCCGAGCTCTTCCGGCGTGTCGGCCCGTTTTACCCCAGGCGCGCGGACGCCCGCCTCGATCCGGCTCTCGCCGCCGCGCTGAAGAAGCGCCTCGCCGAGAACCCGGACACCTTCGCCGGAATGAAGGTGCAGTCGATCGACCGGACCGACGGGCAGAAGCTCCTCCTCGGCGACGGCCGCTGGATCCTGTTCCGCCCTTCGGGCACGGAGCCGGTCGTGCGGATCTATGCGGAGTCGGCAGACAAAGGCGAGACGGATCGGTTGTTGGAGGCGGCAAAAGAATATGTTCTCAGAGGGTAATCGGGCTGCATCAGCAGCCGCCGCATATAAGCAGGAGAATCCCGTTCTCTTCGAACGCGGGTCTTTGCGAGGAGCCAGCATGTATTCGATCGAAAGCATTCACGCCCGCGAAATCCTCGATTCCCGCGGAAACCCCACCGTCGAGGTCGAGTGCCTCCTCGAGAGCGGCGCGTCCGGCCGCGCGGGAGTGCCGTCGGGCGCGTCCACAGGCACGCGCGAGGCGCTGGAGCTGCGCGACGGCGACAAGAAGCGCTTCGGCGGAAAAGGGGTCCTCTCGGCCGTCAAGCACGTGAACGAGACGATCGCGCCCGAGGTTCTCGGCATGGATGCCCGCCAGCAGGCCGAGATCGACCGCCTGATGATCGAGCTCGACGGCACCGAGTCCAAGACGAACCTGGGCGCGAACGCGATTCTCGGCGTCTCCATGGCCGTCTGCCGCGCCGCGGCCGAGGCCTGCGCGCTTCCCCTCTTCCGCTATCTGGGCGGGACGGGCGCCCTGACGCTGCCCGTCCCCATGATGAACGTGGTCAATGGCGGAGCGCACGCCGACAACCCCCTCGACATACAGGAGTTCATGCTCGTGCCGGCGGGATTCAGGTCCTTTCGCGAGGGGCTCCGCGCCGGAGCCGAGACCTTCCACACGTTGAAAGGAATCCTGAAGGGAAAGGGTCTCGCGACGGGCGTCGGGGACGAAGGCGGTTTCGCCCCGAACATCGAGTCCACGCGCGCGACGCTCGACCTCCTCGTCGATGCGATCGGGAAGGCCGGCTACAAGCCCGGTGAAGACGTCTTTCTCGCGCTCGATTGCGCGGCGAGCGAGTTCTTCGACAAGGTCGCGTACGCCCTCGAGGGAAAGAACCTGTCTCCCTCGGAGATCGTCTCCTTCTACGAGCAGCTCGTGACGGAATATCCGATCCTCTCGATCGAGGACGGCTGCGCCGAGGGCGACAAGGCGGGTTGGAAGCTCCTGACGCAGAAGCTCGGCGCGAAGATCCATCTCATCGGGGACGACAACTTCGTGACGAACCCGAAGATCCTGAAGAAGGGGATCGCGGACGGCATCGCGAACGGCCTGCTCGTGAAGCTGAATCAGATCGGCACGATCACCGAGACCCTCGAGGCGGTCCGGATGGCCCAGACGGCCGGCTACGTCACGGTCATCTCGCACCGCTCGGGCGAGACGGAGGACACGACGATCGCAGACCTCGCGGTCGCGACGAACTCCCGTTTCATCAAGACGGGCTCCGCGTCGCGCTCGGAGCGGATCGCGAAGTACAACCGGCTCCTCCGCATCGAGGAAGATCTCGCCGAGACCGGCTTTTATCCGGGTCTCGCCGTGAAGAAAGGCTGACGCGCGCGGGCTTTTCGCGCGAAAATGTCCTGTGCGGTTCGAGCGAATCGTCGGCGATGAAGGTCCGCCCCGGATCGTGGGTGTGAGGCGGTTGCCCGCGTCGCCCCGGCGGGACGGCTCGCGCCCGCTGCCCGAGCTCGCGCCCGAAACGCCGGCGCCGGCACCCGGCGCGCGCCCGGACGTGCCGCACGTGAGGCCTGCGTCCTACGTCGCGGTCTCGCTCCTTTTCTCGGCGCTCGTCTTCGGGTTCTTCCTCGTCAACGAGCACGGCCTCCTTCAGGTGAGGCGGCAGCGTTCGCAGCTCGAGAAGATGCAGGCGGAGGTCGCGCAGCTCGACGAGGACAACCGGAAGCTCGAGGCCGAGGTCGCGGCGCTCAAGAACGACCCGAAGGCGATCGAAAAGACCGCCCGCGAAACGCTGAACCTCGTGAAGCCCGGAGAGGTCGTCCTCATCCTGCCCGAAGGCTGGCAGGCGCGCGTCAAGCCCGCGGAGATCCCGCCTACTTCGACGGCCAGCCGATGAGGAATTCCGACGCCGTGTCCAGGTAATCTCCGATGCTTTTCGATCGGTAGCCCATGCCCGGCCATGGGTCCATGTACCCGATGTAGTCCACCTCCGTGTCGACCGCGTAGACCACGTTGGCATGTCCCACACCGCCGGAACTGAACGCGAGGTAGAGGTGGCCGCGGCCCACCAGCTTCTCGTAGAGGAAATCCAGGCTCAGCGGGGGACCCGAGCGGGGAAACACCTTCACGTC
>DATGDV010000395.1:0-2327 GCA_035310685.1 Thermoanaerobaculia bacterium | reverse complement strand
AGATCCTCCCATTCCTCTCTTCTCTCGACCAGCTGCCCCGAGGAGAGGAGGCGTCCTCCCCGTGCGAGCCGGGCGCGCATTGCCGGCAGAAGAGGCGCGATCTCTTCATGGATCATGTTGGCCACGATCGCGTCGAAGCGTGCCGGGCGCGCGAGAGCTTCGAACGGCCCCGCGAAGGCGCTCACGCGCGGGACGCCGTTCGCGCACGCCTGCTCCCGCGTCGCGAAGGCGGCGAGAGGATCGACGTCGAACGCCACGACGCGGCGCGCGCCCTCGAGCGCGGCGACGAACGCGAGCGTCCCCGTGCCGCAGCCGACGTCGAGGACGCGGGCACCGCGCAGGTCCTCCGAGAGAAGAAGACGCACGGCGAGCCGCGTGGACTCGTGCGAGCCGGTTCCGAAGGCGCGGACCGCGGGCAGAAAGAGTCGCCGGACTCCCGGCGGCGGCGCCGTGGCAAGGTCGCCGTCGTGGGGGTCGAAGAGATAGCGGTCGACGAGAACCGCTCGCCGGAGCGCGGCCGACTCGGCGACCCAGTCGGTGGGTTTTTCTTCGAAGGTCGAAAGCCCGGAAGCACCGAGGGCGGCGAGAGAGGCCAGGGCCTCCGATGCGTCGGCGGCATCGACCCAGATGGACAGTCCGCCGTCTGGGGCGGCCACAGACGAAAACTCCAGCCCCCCTAACCCTTCTAAGAAATCTCCATCGTTCTCTTCGAGCCTGACAGCCAACTTCGCGGGGACTTCGATGCGAATCGCAGTTGTCATGGACCAAGGAGAACCGGGGGGAACACTCCATGTCGCGTTCCCCCCGGCGCCCCCCTCCTACGATCCAACGAAATCCTTCAGCCTCTCGAAGAAGCCTTTTTCGTCTTTGGTCGGCGTCCCCGAGTCCGCCCCGAAAGCGGCCGCGAGCTTCTCCATCGCCTCGCGCTGCGCCGCGTTCATCTTCTTCGGAACGCGCACGGTGAGGAGGACGTGCTGGTCGCCCTTGCCGCGGCCGTCCAGGCGCGGAATCCCCTTCCCCTTGAGCGTGAAGACGCGGCCCGCAGCCGTGCCGGGCGGCACGTCGAAGCTCGCCTCCCCGTGGAGCGTCGGGACGCGCAGGGTGCCGCCGAGCGCCGCGACGTGGAACGGCACGGCCCACGTGAGGATCACGTCGAAGCCGTCGCGACGGAACTGCTCGTGCGGCGCGACCGACACGAACACGTAGAGGTCTCCGGGGCGACCGCCCCGCCGGCCCGCGTTTCCCTCTCCCGTGAGGCGCAGCCGCGCGCCGTCGTCCACGCCGGGAGGGATCGCCACGGTGAGCGTTCGCGCGCGGCGCGTGCGGCCGTCGCCCCGGCATTCCGGACACGGGTCCTTGACACGCTCGCCCGAGCCCTCGCACTCGGGACACGGGCGGGCGAGGGCGAAAAAGCCCTGCCGGTACTGGACCCGGCCCTGGCCGCGGCACGTCGGACACGTGGCGGGCGCGGCCCCGCCGCGGCCTCCGCGCCCCTGGCAGGCCTCGCAGCGCTCGTAACGGTGGATCGGAAGCGAAACCTCCGAGCCGAAAGCGGCGGTCTCGAAAGACAGCGTGACCTCGGCCTTCTGATCCTCGCCGCCCCTCCGGCTTCCGCGCACGTCTCCCCCCGTCGCGAAGCCGAACAGGTCTCCGAGAATGTCGGCGAAGTCCATGAACTGCGTCGGGTCGAACCCGGGCCCGCCCATTCCACGCACTCCCTCGTGCCCGAAGCGGTCGTAGCGCTCCCGCTTTTCGGGGTCCGAAAGGACGGAATAGGCCTCGGCCGCAGCCTTGAACTTCTCTTCGGCGCCCTTGTCCTCGGGGTTCTTGTCCGGGTGGTGCCTCAGCGCCGCCTTGCGATACGCGGACTTGATCTCCTCGGTGGAGGCGGTTCGCCCGACACCGAGCACCTCGTAGTAGTCGCGAAGGGATGCACTCACGGCGTTGCTACGGCGCGGGAATCAGGCCGGTTTCTCCGCGCCATCGCCCCGCCGTTCCTTGGACTCGGGCTTGTAGAGCATGGCCTGCGTGAGGATTCGCGAAACGCCTTTCATGTCGATCATCGCGTCGTCGATGGGACCCCGCTCCTCGCCCGTCAGGACCTCGCGCGCGTTCCCCAGCGTCCGCTGGACGCGATCCTTCTCGTCGGGCTGCAGGAGATTGCCGAACTCGCGGAAGATGCGGTCGTTGCCCGCGATCATGCCCTCGAGCTTGTTCTTCAGCTGCCGCAGCTCCTTGCGCTTCGTGTCGGCCGCCTTGTTCGCGGCCGCCTCCTCGATGATCTTCTCGATCTCGGTCTGGGACAGGCCACCGGCCGGGTTGATCTG
>DATGDV010000394.1:0-1768 GCA_035310685.1 Thermoanaerobaculia bacterium | reverse complement strand
ACGGCGCGAGCGAGCGAGGCAAGAGCGGCCTCGCGGTCGCCGAGAAGGAGTTGGGCGTTCACGACGTGCGTCGCGGGCAAATAGACGTTGGAAACCTCGAGCGCCGTGAGCGTTGCACGTGCCTCGTCGGTCCGCCCCGCGGCCGCGAGGCCCTCGGCCCACGCCCCCGCCGCGTAGCTCGAGGTGCGGCCGGCGACCGAGACGAGCCGCTCGAACGGCTCGAGCGCGGCCTCCGGGTCGCCGAGCATGACGTGGGCGCGGCCCAGGCCATTGAGCGGGAGCATGGAGTGCGGGTCGAACTCGAGAGCGCGCTCGAAGGAGGCGCGGGCCTCCTCGAAGCGCCGCACCGTGAGGAACACGTAGCCGAACGCGGTCGGTGAGAGCGGGTTGAGCGGCTCGAGCTCCGTGACGCGCTCGAGGAGCGGGAGCGCGTCCTTCGTGCGCCCTTGGAGTCCGAGAAGAAGTCCGAGCCAGTAGTACGGTGCCGCCAGGCGCGGAGCTGCATCGCGTGCCGCGTTGAGCTCGCGCTCCTCGCGGGCGAAGTCCCACCCGAAGTAGTGCTCCTGAATCGCGGCCGAGATCGCGACTTCGGGCGTGTCGGGCGCGAGCGCGCGGGCTCTCTGAACGGCCGCTCGGGCCCGCGCGAATGCGACCCGCGTGTCGATCCCCCCGTAGTAGCCGTGAATGCCCCAGGCGTCCGCGAGACCCGTGTAGGCGGCCGCAAAGGCCGGGTCGCGCGCGAGCGCCGCCTCGAAGGCCTCGATCGCCTTCGGAGCCGAGCGCCTGTTGAAGAAGAAGCGTCCGCGAAGGTAGAGGTCGTACGCGGCCGGATCCTGCGGTGCGGCCGCGCGTGGCGTTGAGTCCTCGCCGAAGAGCCGGACGCGGAGAGTCCCGGCGATCGCGCGCGCGATCTCGTCCTGCACGGCGAAGACGTCGTCGAGCGTCCGGTCGAAGCGCTCCGACCAGAGCTGATACCCGCTCGTCACGTCGATGAGCTGCGCCGTCACGCGCAGTCGCCCTCCTGCCTGCCGGACGCTGCCCTCGAGGATGGAGCGCACACCGAGGCGCTCGCCGATCTCGCGCACGTCCTCGGACTTGTCCTTGAACGCGAACGAGGACGTACGGGCCGCGACGCGAAGCGCCTCGACCTTCATGAGCGCGTGGATGATCTCCTCGCTCAGCCCGTCACTGAGATACTCGCTGTCCTTCTCGGGGCTCAGGTTCCGGAACGGGAGTACGGCGACCGAGGGGCTTCCCTCCGGTACCCGCGCCGGCGGAGAACTCACGACGGACCGCGACGTTGCGGATTCTGCCGCGCGGAGGGCGAACACGAGGTCGCGCGCCGACTGGAACCTGAGGGCGGGATCCTTCTCGAGGCAATGGCCGGCAACCTCGGCGAGCGCGCCCGCGAGGCCGCCCGCCTCCGGCAGGGCTGGAGGGGCGTCTCGGAGCACGGAGGCGAGCATCTCCGCGGCCGACGCTCCAGAAAAGACACGGCGCCCGGCCAGCATCTCCCAGAGCACCGCGCCGAAGGAGAAGAGATCGCTCCGATGGTCGGCGGGCAGCCCCCGGGCCTGCTCGGGCGACATGTACGCCGCGGTGCCGAGGATCGTCCCCGGATCGGTCGTGAGCGATCGCGTCAGCGTCTTCGCGTCGTCGGTAATGGCTTCCTCGCGCCGCGCGAGGCCGAAATCGAGGAGCTTGACGCGCCCGTCGCGCGTGAGGAAGACGTTTTCGGGCTTGAGGTCCCGGTGAACGATGCCTTTCT
>DATGDV010000393.1:0-5629 GCA_035310685.1 Thermoanaerobaculia bacterium | reverse complement strand
TGACGCCCTCGCGCAGTGGGGTGTTCGAAGAGGACCGGGGACAGAGATTTCTTCGAATGGTCCCTCGCCGGGACCCGCCGCCGAAGCGCAGCCGGGCAGCGACTCGCGCGCAGATGCGGCGCGGCCCCTCTCTTCCCCTTCTAAGAAGATTTTCTCTTCGTCTTCTCTTTCTCTCGTCATTTCCTACCTCCCCTCGCTCTTCCGCGCCGCCCTCGTCACGATCGTCCTCTCCTGTGTCGCGATGGCCCTCGCCGTCGCCCTCGGAATCGGCATCGCGAGCGGACGCATTTACGGAGGCTTGCTCGCGCGCGCCGCTCTCACGGGCTACGTGGAGCTCATTCGCGGCACTCCCGTCCTGCTGCAGCTCTTCGTGCTCTATTACGGCCTGTCGTCCGTCGTGCGCCTCCCGGCCTTCGTGGCCGCGCTCCTGGGCTTGGGCCTGAACTACGCGGCGTACGAGAGCGAGATCTATCGCGGCGCACTCGAGGCCGTGCCGCGCGGGCAGCTCGAGGCCGCGCGCACGCTGGGGCTCACGGAAGGGCAGGTCCTGCGCCTCGTGCGCGGCCCGCAGGCGTTCCGCCTCGCGCTCGCGCCCATGACGAACGACTTCGTCGCGCTGCTCAAGGATTCTTCTCTCGTATCGGTCGTGACGGTCGTCGAGCTCACGAAGCAGACGGCGATCTTCGCCACGAACGTCGGAAGCTGGGCGCTCCCCGGCGCGCTGTGCGCCGCGCTGTATCTCGCGATGTCCCTGCCGCTCTCGCGCCTCGCGCGCCATCTGGAGGAACGATGGAACGCGCCCGCGGCCTGAGCGCGCCCGTGCTGTCGGTCAGCGGCCTCCGCCTTTCTCGCGGGGCGACGGAGGTCCTGAAGGGGATAGACCTCTCGCTCGAGAGAGGCGAGCTCGTCGCGCTCATGGGACCTTCGGGCTGCGGGAAGACGACGATCCTGCGCGCGATCACCGCTCTCGAGCCGTTCCAGGCCGGCGCCATCCGCGTGGACGGCGTGCCGCTCGCTCCCGGGCCGATGCCTCGCGAGGCCGCGCTCTCCGACCTGCGCCGCAAGGTGGGGCTCGTCTTCCAGCTCCACTGCCTTTTCGACCACCTTTCCGCGCTCGACAACGTCACGCTCGCTCCCGTCCACGTGCTGCGCCATCCGCGCTCCGAGGCCGAAGAGCGGGCGCTCGCGTTGCTCGAAGGGCTGGGCGTCGCCGCCCGCGCTCGCTCGAAGCCCCGCGAGCTCTCCGGCGGCGAGGCGCAGCGCGTGGCGATCGCGCGGGCCCTCGCCGTCGATCCGCCGCTGCTCCTGATGGACGAGCCCACGGCGTCGCTCGATCCGGCGCGCCGGAACGACCTCGGCGATTCGCTGCAGGCGTTGATCGCCCAGGGGCGGACGCTCCTCCTCGCGACGCACGACGTCGACTTCGCGCGCGACTACGCGACACGCGTCGTGGTTCTCGCCGGCGGGGCCGTTGCCGAGGACGGCCCCCCGCAGGAGGTCCTCGTGAATCCCAGGCACCCCGCCACCGTTCAGCTCCTGCAGTCGAAAGAAAAGAGGGCCTCGTCGGTGAGGGGCGGGGCTCGGCCGCTCTGACCGGCCCGAAAACGCCTCCCGGATCACTCCCAGGTGCTACCCTTTTTGGGAGCACATGGCCTCCGTAAGGCGCCTCCGTCAGTCGATCCTCAGGGACGCGATCCGCGACAACGTGGACGTCATCGAAGGGCGCCTGCCGAGGGGACTCCGCCGCTCCGACCGCTGGCGCCGGTTCCTCTTCCGGGGCTCGGTCTTCGTCGTCGTGCCGCTCGCCCTGTTTCTCTCGATCAACGCGCTGACGACGGGGCGCGGCGAGCGCACGGACGTCCTCGTCGTGTCCTCTCCGTCCGCGGCGCCCGCGTCGCCCGCGAGCGTCATCAACCCCCCGAACGGCCTCGAGCCCTCGCTGTTCCACCTCGAGGTGCGTTCCGTCGTGATCGATCCGGGGCACGGGGGTGCTGATCCGGGCGCGACGGCCTCCGGCGTGTCGGAAAAAGACGTCACGCTCGACGTGGCGCGTCGCCTGAAAGAGCTCCTCGCCGCGCAGAGGCTCGACGCGTCACTGACGCGCGACGGAGACACGACACTGTCGCTGCGCGACCGCGTGTCACTCGCGAACGCGAAGAAGGCCGATCTCTTCGTGTCGATCCACGTGAACTCGCTTCCGGCCGTGAAGGACAAGCGGGTCGTCGAGACGTATTTTCTCGGCACGACGACGGACCCTCACGTCGAGCGGCTCGCCCTCGACGAGAACCGCGCGTCGGGTTACACGATGGCCGATTTCCGCCGCCTTCTCGAGGGCGTTCTCGCGGACGCGCGGCAGGGCGAGTCGCGCAAGTTCGCCGAGGCGGTCCAGGGGGGGCTCGTGACCGCGCTTCGCCCGGTCGTGCCCAGGCTCGAGGATCGTGGCGTGAGAAGCGCTCCCTTCGTGGTCCTCATCGCGACGGAGATGCCGGGCATCCTCGCGGAGGTGTCGACCGTCTCGAACGAGGACGAGGCGCGCCGTCTCGGCGACCCCGGGTATCGTCAGCAGATCGCGCGCGCCCTCTCGAAGGGAATCCTCACGTACGCGGAGGCGCGGAACCATCCGCCCTCCAAACGGAGTTGACATGAGCGGGAAGAAGGAAGTCCTTCACGTCGGCATCGACCTCGGCACGTCGCGAAGCGCGATCACGGCGTCGAACGGCGTGCATCACGTGGTCGCGAGCTACGTGGGATGGCCCCTCGACATGGTGGCGAAGAAAGTCGTGAAGAAGCCGATCCTCTTCGGCGCCGAGGCCCTCGAGAACCGGCCGCTGCTCGACCTGCACAGGCCGCTCGAGCGCGGGCTCATCCAGCAGGGGTCGGCGAAGGACGAGGAGGCCGTGCACGAGCTCCTGAAGCACCTCATCTCCCTGGCCGGGAGAAAGGACGGCCAGCCCGTCCACGCCGTCGTGGGCGTGCCGGCCGAGGCGCTCCGCGTCTCGCGCCTGCACCTGCGCGGCGCCGTCAAGGGGATCGCCGACGCCCTGCTGATCGTGTCCGAGCCGTTCGCGGTCGCCTTCGGGATGGACGCGCTCCTGCACACGATGATCATCGACATCGGCGCGGGCACGACGGACTTCTGCGTCATGAACGGCCGTTACCCCACCGAGGACGACCAGCGCACGCTGACGCACGCGGGCGACTCCATCGACGAGCAGCTCATGGCTCTCGTGAAGACGAGGCACCCGGACGGCCGCTTCTCGATCCACATGGTCCGCGAGTGGAAGGAAAAGAACAGCTTCGTCGGCAACGCGCCGGGGCCGGTCGTGGTGCGGTTCCCCGTCAAGGGCAAGCCGGTCGACGTGGACATCACCGCCGAGATGAAGAAGGCCTGCGAAAGCGTCGTCGGCCCGATCGCGGAAACGATGCTCGACCTGCTCGCGAAGGTCGAGCCCGAGTACCAGGAGAAGGTGCAGCGCAACGTCGTCCTCGCGGGCGGCGGCTCCCAGATACCCGGGCTCTCCGCCGCGCTCGAGAAGGCCCTCGCCGAGCTGGGGGGCGGCCGCGTGCGCGCCGTCGAGGACCCCGTCTTCGCGGGATCGAACGGCGGCCTCGCCATCGCGCTGGACGCGCCGGAAGGCGATTGGGAGCCGCTCTCGGCATGAGCCCGGTCGACAGCGGCTTTCCGCGCGATCCCGGGGAGAAGAGAAGAATGCTCCCGTCCGTGACCGACGTCGTCCGCGAGCTCGCGAAGGTCGTCTCCGCGGACCCGGCGGTGCTCTTCAAGGGCGCGCGGAGCGTGGTCGCCGAGGAGCTCGCGAAGGTGAAGCAGGGCTTCGAGGCGGCGCCCCTCGACGTCCTCGTCAAGAGGGCGCGGCATCAGCTCGAGCGGGACGGCGAAGCGACCCCCGTATCCGATGCGCCTCCGCCGATGCCGACCTTCCCGGCGCGGCCCGCGCCCGCGCGCGCGACGCCGCCACGTCCGGCGTCCCGGCCGGGCATCGCAGCCAGGACGCGGCCCGGTACGGACGATCCCTTTCAGGACGTGGCGTCACGCGCGGAGCTGAACTGGGAAAAGGAGATCCCGATCCAGCCCGAGGACGCGCCCTTCCGGTCCGCGATCCTTCCCATTCCGCACAAGGCGCGCGGGCCGCTCGAGATTTCCCAGCCGATCGACGCCCCGGCGAAGGCCGCTCCGGAGCCGAAGCCGCCCCCCGCGCCAAAACCGCAGTCGGAGCTGGATCTGGATTTCGCGTCGCCGACGCCTCCGGCACCCGAGCGGCCGGCGCCGAAAGCGAAGCCCTCGTCTCGCGAGCCCGTGTCGACAGCGGCCGAGACGACAGGGCCGAATCCTCGGTCCGCGCCCCCCGAGCCTCCGTCGGCCGCTTCCGGGCCGCCCGTGCCGAAATCCAGGGTGTCGTCTCCGGAGCACGCGGCGGAGGAGCTGATGCCGCGCCCCGCGGTCGTGTCCGCGCCCGCCGTCCCGCTCGTGAATCCGCGCGACGCCGAAGCTCCAGAGGCGGCTTTCCGTGGGGCGGCGCCGTCTCCTCCGGTTCCCAGGTCCCCGGTGGTTCCGCTTCCCCCGCCGCCGCCGGGCGGCCCGGATCGGTTCCTGCGAACGCCGTCGCCGCCCGCGCGGCACGAGCCTGCGGTGACGCCGACGTCGGAGATGCCGCCTCGGGACGAGATTCTCGAAGACAGCGACGGCACGCAGCCGGTCATGGAGGAGTTCAGGTTCAAGGAGGCGGAACGCCCGGCGGCTGCGCCGGCCTCGACGCGCTCCCGCTCGAGCCGGAAAGGCTGGCTCGTGGCTCTCGTGAGCGTCCTCGTGGTCGGAGCTGGCCTGACGTGGGCGGTGCGGGAGTACGTCTTCAAGAGCGACATCCTGAGGAGCCCTGCGCCCGCCGCTAAGAAGCCGGACGTGGCGCCTGTCGAGAGCGCCGTGCCCGCCTCGGCGCCGACGGCTCCGCCCCCAGCCCTCGGAAAGCCGGCGGCTCCTCCGCCGAAAGCCGTTCCCGTTCCGGCGAAGCAGCCGGCGGGTCCCCCGGGCGTCGCGATCCCGAAAGGCCGCGCGGCGGTCCTCCTGACGCCCGACTGGGCGGGGAAGCCGATCGTCTACGTCATCCACTTTTCGTCGACGAAGGATCGAGCGGGCGCGGAGAAAGAGGCGCAGAAGCTCGCTGCCTCGCTCGGCGCTCCCGCGCACGCCGTCGAGGTGGATCTCGGAGAAAAGGGGATCTGGTACCGCGTCGTCGTCGGCGAGTTCAAGGACGTGGAAGACGCGCGCGCGTTCCGCGCCGAGCTCGAGGCGAAGAAGACGCCCGGCATGGGATTCGTCTACGAGATGAGAGGGCGCTGACGGCGAAAAAAATCGGGCCGCGCGAACGCGGCCCGCGAAAACCGTGGACGAAAGCCGTCAGAACGACGGCTGGAAGGTCTTGATGACGTCCGCGACGGTCGGCGACGGCTTGCCGGCGAGCGCGGTCACCTTGACGGCATTGAGGCGGTCCAGGAACGAGGGCCCCCGGACCTCGTAAAGAACGCCGGTCGTCATGAATTCCGCCTCGCGCGTGTAGGCGATCGCGGCCTGGCGCGAGGTGGCGTCGTGATTCTCCGGCACGGACCTCTGCTT
>DATGDV010000392.1:0-3701 GCA_035310685.1 Thermoanaerobaculia bacterium | reverse complement strand
TACGACGTTCACCTCGAGCGCCTCATCGTCGTCTCCGACGACACGGCTTTGCCCGTCGGCGCGCTTCGCATCCGTCGATCGGGCTCTTCCGGCGGCCAGAAGGGGCTGCAATCCGTGATCGACTGCTTCGGCACGAACGCGGTCCCGCGCCTGCGCCTCGGCGTGCGCGGGGAGAACTTCCAGCCGGGCGAGCCGATCGACACGTACGTGCTCTCGCGGTTCTCGAAGAAGGAGCGGTCCGTCGTGAACGAGGCGATCGCATTTGCGTGCGACGCCCTCTCCGTGTTCATCACCGAGGGAGTCGACGCCGCCATGAACCGTTTCAACCGTTCGCCGGAGGAAGATCCGGCGAGCTGATGTTCAACCGTTCGCCGGCCCGCCGGCGAACCACAGCCTTGGCTCGGCACCGGACCGGAGGTCCACAGCCGCGCCTCGCGACCGGAGCAAACCGGCGCGATCCAGAAGGAGGAGATTTCGTGACCACCCCGAACACCCAACGCCAGTACGACATGGTCTTTCTCGTCGTCCCCGAGAAGGACGAGACGGCAGCTCTCGCCGTCGTCGAAGAGTTCCGCAAGCTCCTCGTCGACAACGGCGCGACGATCGAGAAAGACGAGTCGATGGGGCGCCGGCGCCTCGCCTATACGATCAAGAAGAGGACGGAAGCGACGTATCACAACTTCCTGTTCCGCGCCTCCACGGCGTGCGTCGCCGAGGTGCAGCGCAAGATGCGGCTCTCGGAAGACATCCTGCGGTTCCTGTCCGTGCGGATCGACGAGGAGGTCAAGCACGGGTTGAAGGTCGCCCGCAACACGAAACCGCGCCGGCCGCGTCCCGAGGCGTCCGATGCTCCCTATTCCGGTCCGTCCGCCTCTTCCACCAGCACGCCCCCGGCCGAGCCGGCCGCCGACTCTCGTCCCGAGTGACGCGGAAGGATCAGGAGAAATACCATGGCTGCTCCCGTTCGCAAGCCCGTCAAGAAGAAGTTCTTCGTGCGCCGCAAGCGCGTCTGCAAGTTCACGGTCGAGAAGATCGGCTACATCGACTTCAAGGACGTGAAGCTTCTCGCGGGATTCGTTCCCGAGCGCGCGAAGATCCTCCCGCGCCGCATCAGCGGGACGTCCGCGTTCTACCAGCGCAAGCTGGCGACCGCCATCAAAAGGGCGCGCTACCTCGCGCTTCTGCCCTACGTCTCCGACTAAGCGAGCCCTCGCCGTCCTCGGGGCGGCGCTCGCGGCGGCGTTGACCGCGGCGGCGCCGCCCTTCGGCTTCGTCCTGACGCCGCACGCGGCCGCGCGTCTGGGCCGCGCGGCGCTCGAGTCGCAGCGCCTCGCGACCGGTTTCGTCCTGCCCGCGTTGACGGTCCCGGTCGCGCTCCTTCTCGGCGCCCTGCTCGTGCCGGAAGGGGCGCTCGTCGCCGCGGTTCTCGCGATCGCCGTCGTCGTCCTTCCGGCGGTCGCGCTCTTCGCGGCAGCCCGCGACGGCCGCCGGCGCGACGAAGTCCTGCTCGTCGTCTTCGCCCTCACCGGAATCGGCGGCCTCGCGGCCCTCCTCGGCGTGTCCGTCGCCACGGGCCGCGACCCGGGCGCCGTCCTGGCGGGACGCTGGGCCGCGCTCGTCCCCGAGATGCTCGCGAGCTACCGGTCGAGCGGCTGGAGCGAAACGTCGGTCGCGACGGTCGCGCGACTCTTCGAGTTCGGCCGCGTTCTGGTGGAGGAGCAGCTCGCCGGCCTCGTCCTCGCGGCTGCCGTGCTCCACGCGGCCCTCGTCGTCTACGGGTTCGCGCGCGGCGCGGGTCTTGCCGAGGCGGACTGGTCCGAGGCCTCCTTCAGCCGGTTCCGGACCCCGCTCGCCGCGGCCGCGGCCTTCGTGCCGGCGGGTCTTCTGGCGGCCGTGGGTGGCGCGCAGCTCCGCCGGCCCGCCGTCGATCTCCTGCTGCCTCTCGGCGTCTTGTTTTTTCTGAGGGGTCTCGCCATAATCCGCGCTCTTCTCGACCGCGGAAGAGCCGGCCTCGTCGGCCGGGCGCTCGTCTACGTGCTGGTCTTTCAGATGCCGTTTCCCCTCCTTCTCGCTCTCTCGGGCCTCTTCGACGAGTTCGTCGACGTGAGGATGCGGCTGGAAAAGAGAGGGCCCCCCGGCGAGTCGGCGGGTCCACCCGGCCCCGACGGGTTCTGACGGCGACATCCCCTGTAAACGTGAGGAGCTCGCGATGAAATTGGTCCTGACCGACGACGTGAGAGGGCTGGGGCACCGCGGCGACGTCGTGAACGTTGCCGAGGGCTACGGCCGGAACTTCCTGCTCCCCAAGGCGCCCGCGTATCCCGCCACGGACGGCAACCTGAAGCGGCTCGAGCAGGAAAAAAAGCGTTACGACGCGCGGATGGAACACGAGAAGGACCAGGCTGCTTCCGTGGCGAAGTCCATCGAGGGCACGAAAATCGTTCTCCACAAGAAGGCGGGCGACAACGACGCGCTCTACGGCTCGGTGACTTCGTCGGAGGTGGCCGACGCGCTCAAGGCCAAAGGCATCACCGTCGACAAGCGGAAGATCGACCTCGAGGAGCCCATCAAGCGCCTCGGCACGCACACGGTCCACGTGAAGCTGCATCGCGACGTCACCGTGGGGGTCACCGTCGAAGTTCTTCCCGTCGTCGCCTGAGCCGGACGGCGGCGGCGTTTCGCCCATGAGGCCTCGCCGCGCCGGGGTCTGGCGATGGGTTCTCGGAGTCGCCGTCTTCCTTGGCGCTTCGGCGGCGTGGACCGTCCCGGTTTCCGCCGACGGCCTCGTCGTTCTCCGGACTTCGCTGTCGCTTCTCCTGACGGGATCGTTCCGCCTGCCTCCACCGCCGTCCGGCGCGTGGATCGATCCGATCATGTTCCGGAAGCTGCCCGGGGCGGTGCAGGGCCTCGACTTCGCCTATCCGCCCCTCGGCTCACTCGTGCGCGTGGCTCTTCTCGCTCCCGTCGGCTTCCTCCCGGCCGGAATCCTTCGCGGACGCGTCGCCGACGCCGTTCTGCAGCTGCTTCCCGTGCTCGTCACGGCGCTCGCGGTCGCGCCTCTTGCGCGTCTGGCCCGCCTCGCCGGATGCTCCCGGCGCGCGGCGCCGGCGCTCGCATCGGCGCTCCTGCTCGCGACCTTTCTCGGCCCGCTCGGGCGGCTCGACTTTCAGGAGCCGCTCGTCGTCCTCCTGTCGGTCTCGTCCCTCGAGCGGATCCTCGTGGCACGCCGGCGCGAAGGTGCGTACCGGCTGAAGGCGCTGGCGGCGGGGGGCGCCCTGGCCGGGCTCGCGCTGCTCGCCAAGCCGACGGCCTTCGTGCTCGTCCCGGCGCTTCTGCTCGCCGTCGCGAGGCCTCTTCGAAGGCGCGCGCGGCCTCGAGACTTCGCGGCTTTCGCGGCCGGAATGGTCCCGGGGCTCGTGGCCTTCTTCACGCTGAACGCCGTGCGATTCGGAAGCGCCCTGGACTTCGGATACCGCTTCGGATACGTGCCGCCCGGAGACACGCGGCTCCCGCTGCTCTGGACCGCCCTGCGGCTCACCGTGCTCCCGAACCGCGGTGTCCTCTGGTTCCAGAGATCGGCCGCTGCTGGAGGAAAGAGCACCAGATCCCGTCGGGGTCGAACTACGAGAAGTGCCGGAGCGTGCATGCAGAGATGAATGCCCTGCTGCAGGCAGGGAAGCTGGCCCGGGGCTGTACGCTCT
>DATGDV010000391.1:0-5009 GCA_035310685.1 Thermoanaerobaculia bacterium | reverse complement strand
ATCGGAGCCCGAGCGCGACGCGCGAAGACGGCGCTCCCTCCGGCGATAGGAAGGAGGTCGATCTCGAGCGGGCCGTCCTCTATTTCGGTTACAAGTTCGACCCGCAGTTCGTCTTCAACTCCGAGATCGAGTACGAGCACGCCGTCACCGCGAGCGACAAAGGCGGCGAAACCGAGATCGAGTTCGCGTACCTCGACTGGCTCAGCGGGAAGCGCGCCTTCAACGTCCGCGCCGGGCTCGTCCTCATCCCGGTGGGCCTCATCAACCAGCTCCACGAGCCTCCGGTCTTCCTGGGCGCGCGCCGGCCCGACGTGGAGACCGTCATCCTGCCCTCCACGTGGCGCGAGATCGGCCTCGGCGGGTGGGGCGACGCGGGCCCCTTCTCGTACCGCCTCTACCTCGTCAACGGGCTCAACTCCGAAGGGCTCGCGGCGGACGGCCTCCGGGAAGGCAGTCAGGAAGGTTCCAACGCTCTGGCGCGAAGCTTCGCGTTCACGGGGCGACTCGACTACGCGGGCCTGCCGGGCGTCCTCGTGGGCGCGTCCTTCTTCACGGGCAACTCAGACCAGGGGCGCGTCACGCCCGGCGGCGAATCGTTCGACGGTCGGACGACGTTCTTCGACCTCCATCTGGACGCCCGGTGGCGCGGGGCGTCGTTCCGCGCGCTCTGGGCGCAATCGTCCGTCGGTGACGCGGGCGCGATCAACCAGGCGAACGGCCTCGAAGGGGAGGAATCGGTCGGAAAGAGGCAGGAGGGCTGGTACGTCGAGGCCGGGTTCGACGTCCTGTCGCTCGTCCCGAGATCGCGGATGAGCCTCACGCCCTTCGCGCGGTACGAGGCGTGGGACACGCAGGCTTCCGTGCCCGACGGCTACGCGCGAAACCCGGAGAACGACGTGACACAGTGGACGGCGGGCGTCGTTTTCAAGCCCATCCCCCAGGTCGTGCTCAAGCTCGACGGACAATGGCGCCGCAACGCCGCGCGGACCGGCGTGAACCAGTTCAACGTCGCATTGGGATATGAATTCTGAGGAAGAGAAGAAAGAGGAGATCGAAGATTTTGCCCAGGGTTCTTTCTCTTATATGCGGCGGCTGCTAGTGCAGCCGCCGATAGATGGAAAACGTGCATTCGGCTGACCGGAGTCAAGGGTCGAAGACCGCTGCGCGGCGCGCGGAGCGCGCGCTTGACACCGGTCCGCCGAGGGCTATCCCCATCTTCTTATTCATAGAAATCTTCATCTTCCTCTTTCTCACACTCGCGTATTCCTCCCCGTCCCTCGCCAAGAGCTTTCTCACTCAGGAGGAGGCGCTGCACCTTGCCTTTCCGAAGGGCGCGGTCGTGACGCGGAAGACGGTTTTTCTCTCCGATGCCGACCGCGCCGAGCTCGCGCGCCGCACCGGCGGCGCGCCCCCGCCCGGCCTCGTCGTCGCCTACACGGCGTCCGTCGAGGGCCGCGACGCCGGGACCGCCTTCTTCGACACGCACACCGTCCGCACGCTCCCCGAGACGATCCTCGTCGTGGTGGACCCGAAAGGAGCGATTGCCCGAATCGAGGTCCTCTCGTTCTCCGAGCCCGAGGAGTACCTCCCGCGCGAGGCGTGGTACGGCCAGTTCCGAGGCCGGACGCTGGGCGACGAGCTCTCCGAAAAGGCGGGGGTCCGACCCGTCACGGGAGCGACGATCACTGTGCGTGTCACCGTCGAGGCGGCGCGCCGCGTCCTCGCGCTGGATGCCTTCCTGAAGGAGAAAGGCCGGAAGTGAAGCGCTGGGTCAGCGTCCTGAACCACCTCGCGTGCGCCTTCGTCGGGCTCTCCGGAATCGCCTATGGCCTCATGAAGTACTTCCTTCCCGCCTCCGACCCGGACTCGCGCGTCGGCCACCCGTGGCAGCAGCCGATGCTCAAGGTTCACATCCTCGCAGCGCCGTTCCTGGTCTTCGCGCTCGGTCTCGTGTTCAGCATCCATGCGATCGCTCGCTTGAGGGGCGGAGCGGACTCGGGCCGCACGAGCGGCTCGGGCCTTCTCGGCCTCTCGGCGCCGATGATCCTCACCGGCGCCCTGATCCAGGTCCTCACCGGAGACGCAGCCCGTCGGTGGACCGGGTGGGTCCACGCCGCGCTCGGCGTCGCCTACGTCCTCGCGTACGCCGCGCACATGCTGAAGAAACGGCCCATGGACGAGATCTCTCCTGGTTAGGCGGTTCGAGGGAGGCGTGGGATCCAGCGGTTCGTCACACGCCGGTAGGCGACGTAGCTCCCCCCGAACCGGCGTGCGAGGCTGGGCTCCTCCACGAAGATCACGAAGAGGTTCGCGAAACGGGTGTCAACCCCGGTACGAAGAGCCGACTCATGGCTCGACCTTTCTTGCGTCAAGTCCTCGAGGACACGTCAGCGCACGTCGGCCAGCGTCGTCTTCTCCAGGCGGGCCGAGACCACGTCGCGGATCTCCTTGAAGACCCGGAGGAGCTTCTTCTCCCGTTCCACTGGCGTCGGCTCGTAGAAGTACGTGCTGACCGACTCGGTCGGCGCGAGGGCGCCGTCCAGGAGCCGAATCACCTCGGCCAGCGTGATCTTCTCGGCTGGCCGGGCCAGACGGTATCCGCCGCGCGGCCCTTTCTGGCTCTGAACGAGCCGCGCGCGCTTGAGCGCCATCAGGAGCTGCTCGAGGAACTTCGGAGGCAGCCCCTGCGTTTCGGCCATCGCGGAAACGGCCACGTAGCCCTGCCCCTTGACGCGCGCGAGATGGATGAGCGCAAGCAGCGCGTACTCGCTTCGCCGCGTGAGCTTCATGGCTGATTCTCCTCCGAATCGATAATACTTGACTTAATCAGTGGGGTAACTAGCATAAGAGGTGAAGCGATCTTCTTGGAAAGCGAATAGAGCTTGGCGCCCGTCGTTCAATTTCTTTCTTTCCTATATGCGGCGGCTGCTGGTGCAGCCGCCGATTGATGAAAAACATGCACTCGGCTGGCCGGAGTCAAGGGTCGAAGACCGCTGCGCGGCGCGCGGAGCGCGCCCTTGACACCGGTCAGCCGAGGGCTACGCGCATCTTCCTCCTTCTTTCATTCATACAAATCTCCCTTCTTCTACCCTCTCCTTCCCCGGCGTCCCTCCTCGCGTCACCTTCCTCGGTGACGCTGCTCAACGTCTCCTACGATCCCACCCGCGAGCTCTACGAGGAGATCAACGCCGCTTTCGCGAAGGCCTGGAAGGCGAGGACGGGCCAGAAAGTCACGATCCACCAGTCGCACGGCGGCTCGGGCAAGCAGGCCCGTTCGGTCATCGACGGGCTCGAGGCCGACGTCGTGACGCTCGCGCTCTCGGGAGACATCGACGCGATCGCGTCGCGGGCGGGCCTCCTGCCCGCTGCGTGGCAGGCGCGCCTCCCCCGAAACAGCGCCCCCTTCACCTCCACGATCGTGTTCGTCGTCCGCGCGGGAAACCCGAAGAGGATCCGGGACTGGGACGACCTCGCGAAGAGCGGGATCGCGGTCGTGACGCCGAATCCGAAGACCTCCGGCGGCGCGCGCTGGAATTACCTCGCCGCGTGGGGCTACGCCTTGAAAAAGCCGGGGGGGAGCGAAAGGACGGCTTGCGACTTTCTCTCGGCGCTTTTCCGGAACGTCCCCGTCCTCGACACGGGCGCCCGCGGCGCCACGACGACGTTCGCCGAGCGCGGGCTCGGTGACGTCCTCATCGCCTGGGAGAGCGAGGCCCTCCTCCTCACGAAGGACGTCGGTCCCGGCCGCTTTGAGATCGTCGTTCCCTCCCTGAGCATCCTCGCGGAGCCGCCCGTCGCGCTCGTGGACCGGAACGCCGACAAGCACGGCACGCGCGAGGCGGCGCAGGCCTACCTCGAGTTCCTGTACACCGACGATTCCCAGGCGATCGCGGCGAAGCACCACTTCAGGCCGGGGAGCGCGAAGGTCGCGGCCTCCGGCGCCGCCGGATTCCCGAAGGTTTCCCTTTTCACGATCGACGACGTCTTCGGCGGATGGGGGCGGGCCCAGAAGGTCCACTTCGACGACGACGGCACGTTCGACCGGCTCTATCAGCCCGCCCGATGAGTCGATCCCGCCGGCACGGAGTACTGCCCGGGTTCGGTCCCGCTCTCGGCGTCACGGTTCTCTACCTCGGACTCCTCGTCCTCGTGCCTCTCGCCGCCCTCTTCGTGAAGACGGCCGGCCTCTCGTCCGAGGAGTTCTTCCGCATCGTGACGGCTCCGAGGGCGCTCGCAGCCTACCGGCTGAGCTTCGGGGCGGCGCTCGCCGCTGCGCTCCTCAACGGGATCTTCGGCCTTCTTCTCTCCTGGGTGCTCGCGCGCTACCGCTTCCCGGGACGCGCGTTCGTGGACGCGATCGTGGATCTTCCCTTCGCGCTCCCCACGGCCGTCGCGGGCCTCACGCTCACGGCGCTCTATTCCCGTCAGGGCTGGGTCGGCCGCTTCCTCGAGCCGCTCGGCCTGAAGGTCGCCTTCACGCCCGTCGGCATCGTCCTCGCGCTCACGTTCGTCGGCCTGCCGTTCGTCGTCCGGACGGTCCAGCCGGTGCTCGAGGATCTCGACGCGGAGCTGGAAGAGGCGGCGGCCGTCCTCGGGGCCTCGCGCCTGCAGACGTTCGTCCGCGTCGTATTTCCGAACCTGCTCCCTCCGCTCCTGACGGGCTTCGCGCTCGCCTTCTCGCGGGCGCTCGGCGAGTACGGCTCGATCGTGTTCGTATCCGGCAACATGCCCTTTCGCACCGAGATCGCGCCCTTCCTCATCGTGACGAAGCTCGAGCAGTACGACACCGCCGGCGCCACGGCGATCGCGCTCGTTCTCCTCGTCGTGTCGTTCGTCCTCGTGTTCCTGATCAACGCCCTGCAGCGCTGGACGAGGCGCCGGGCCGGCGCGTCCACCGTGATCGGCCGCGGCTTCCGGCTCGCGCCCGCCCTCGCGGACACGCCGGCGCTCCGGCGCGGCCTCGTGGCCGCCGCGCTCGTCTCTCTCGCGCTTTTCCTCTTCCTGCCGCT
>DATGDV010000390.1:0-3101 GCA_035310685.1 Thermoanaerobaculia bacterium | reverse complement strand
TCCGATCGCGGACCTCCTGACCCGGGTGCGGAACGGGCTCTCGGCCCGTCACGAGAAAGCCGACATCCCGTCGTCGCGCTTCAAGATCGAGCTCGCCCGCATCCTCAAGGACGAGGGCTACATCAAGAACTTCAAGGTGATGGACGACCGGGGCGGCAGCCTCCTGCGCCTGTACCTCAAGTACGACGACACGGGGAATCCGGTCATTCACGGCCTCGCGCGCTCGAGCAAGCCGGGCCGGCGACTCTATGCCGGCAAGAACGAGCTTCCCGAGGTTCTCGGCGGCCTCGGCGTCGCCATTGTGTCCACCTCGCAGGGTCTCCTCACCGGCCACGACGCGAAGAAGCGCGGCGTGGGCGGCGAGGTCGTCTGCACGGTGTGGTGAGGAGCGACATGTCTCGAGTCGGTCAAAAGCCCATCTCCATTCCCAAGGGCGTCGAGGTGCAGGTCGCGGACCTTTCGGTCACGGTGAAGGGCCCGAAGGGCGCCGTCACAACGCCCATTCTCGCGGGCATCACGGTCGAGAAGAAAGACGGCCTCGTCCGCCTCGCGCGCACCGGCGAGGAGAAGAAGGACAAGGCGCTCCACGGCCTGAACCGCGCGCTCCTCCAGAACGCCGTCCTCGGCGTCACGCAGGGATTCAAGCGCGAGATCGACCTCGTGGGCATCGGCTTCAAGGCCGAGGTCAAGGGACAGGCCGTCGTGTTCAGCGTCGGCTTCTCGCACGTCGTGAAGTTCCCGATGCCCGAGGGCATCAAGGTCGAGGTCGCGCCGGACGCGAAGGCCAAGGACATCACCCACATCATCGTCACGGGCGTCGACAAGCAGAAAGTCGGCCAGACCGCGACGGAGATCCGCGGCATTCGTCCGCCCGACCCCTACAAGCTGAAGGGATTCCGCTTCGTGGGCGAGGTCCTCAAGAAGAAGGCCGGCAAGGCCACGGGCAAGTAAGGAAGAGGCACCATGGAAAAGGCACAGGCCCGGGTCGAAGCACGGACGCGCATCCACACGCGCATCCGGCAAAAGGTGAAGGGCACGGCCGAGCGGCCGCGCCTCGCGGTCTCCAGGACGCTCCGCTGGATCTCCGTGCAGCTCATCGACGATTCCAAAGGCACGACGCTCGCCCATGCGACGTCGCGCGAAACGGGCGTGCGCGGCGAGGCGAAGAGCGCGGCCAACAAGGCGGCCGCCGTCAAGGTCGGTGCCCTGATCGCCGAGCGCGCCCACGCGAAAGGCATCTCGGCCGTCGTCTTCGACCGCGGAGGCCATCTCTACCACGGCAACGTGAAAGCGCTCGCAGAAGCCGCTCGCGAGAAGGGGTTGAAGTTTTGAGCAGCAACGCGCCGACCAATCGTCCCCCGCGCCCGAATCGTCCGGGCGGCAACCGCCCCGGCGGCCCGCCGCCTCGCCCGGCCGGCGCCCTCGGTGAAGGCCGCGCCGGAGCCGACCTGATCGACCACGTGGTGCACATCAACCGCGTGACGAAGGTCGTCAAGGGCGGCAAGAACTTCTCGTTCTCGGCCCTCGTCGTCGTGGGCGACGGGCACGGCCGCGTCGGCTACGGCGCCGGCAAGGCGAAGGAAGTGCCGATGGCCATCAAGAAGGGCATCGAGATGGCCAAGAAGAAGATGATCAGCGTCCCGCTCAAGGGCAAGACGATCCCGCATCCCATCGTCGGGCACTACGGCGCGGGCCGCGTGATGCTGAAGCCGGCGTCCGAGGGCACGGGCGTCATCGCGGGCGGAGCCGTTCGCGCCGTGCTCGAGTCGGCGGGTGTCCAGAACATCCTCACGAAATCGCTCGGCACGACGAACCCGCACAACGTCGTCAAGGCCACGTTCGACGCGCTCCAGCACCTGCAGCTCGAGGCGACGATCGCGAAGGCCCGCGGCGTCGGCAACGGCGAAGCGAAGGCGGAACCGGTCCCGGCGGCCCCCGTTCCGGCCGCGCCGGTGGCGGTGCCCGAAACCACGGAGAAGATCGGATGAGCGAGACGGACAAGACCGAAAAGATAGAAAGAACCGAGAAGACCGAGAAGAAGAAGAGCTCTTCGAAGGTGAATGCCGCGGCGCAGGCCGAAGCGCGCGAGCTGAAGACTGCTGCGTCGAAGAAGGACGAGTCGTCCGAAGTTTCTTCGAAGGTGAATGTGCCTTCGCAGGCCGCTGCGGCGGAACCGCGCGGCACGGCCGGAGCGGGCGCGACGGCGACTCCCTCTTCCTCTTCTAAGCAATCCCCGGCCGCCGCGAAAGCGGCGGCTCCGAAGTCTTCCGCGGCCGCGACAGCGGCCGTGCAGAAGCCCTCCGCCGCCGCGACAGCGGCCGCTCCGAAAGCAAGCGGAACCCTTCGAATTCGCCAGATCAAGTCGGGCATCTGCGCGCCCGTCGACCAGAAGCTGACTCTCTCCGGGCTCGGCCTCCGGCGCATCCGGCACGAGGTCGTCCGCCCCGACACCCCGACGGTCCGGGGCCAGGTCCAAAAGGTCCGCCACCTCGTCGAAATCGTCGAGGGCGGCTCGGCGAGGTAGAAGAATGTCGCACGGACTCCACAACCTCGGGCCCCGCAAGGGCGCGACGTCGACGAAGAAGCGCATCGGGCGCGGCCCCGGGTCCGGCCTCGGCAAGACGTCGGGCAAGGGCCACAAGGGCCAGAACTCCCGGAGCGGCTCCACGCACCTTCGCGGGCACGAGGGCGGCCAGATGCCGCTTCACCGCCGCATCCCGAAGCGCGGATTCACGAACATCTTCCGCAGGACGTGGTCGACCGTCAGCGTCGAGGCTCTCGAACGCATGTTCAAGCCGGGCGACGCCGTGACGCTCGAGGCTCTCAAGGACGCCGGCGTCAAGAAGGCGGCCCAGGGCGTGAAGATCCTCGGCTCGGGAGAGCTCAAGAAGGCCCTCGTCGTCTCCGCGCACCATTTCACGGAAGGCGCGAAGAAGAAGATCGAAGCCGCGGGCGGCCGTTGCGAGGTCGTGGCCCGGTAATGCAGATCCTCGAGTCGTTCCGCAACATCTTCGCGATCCCGGACCTGAGGAAGCGTGTGCTCTTCACGTTCGGGCTGCTCGCGATCTACCGGATCGGTTCGCACATCCCGACGCCCGGTC
>DATGDV010000389.1:0-5216 GCA_035310685.1 Thermoanaerobaculia bacterium | reverse complement strand
CCCCTCTCAGCAGCAGGTCGTCCACGCCGGCGGTCCAGAAAAGGACGAACCGGCACGCGCTGCTGATCGAGCAGACCGGCCTCCAAACCTTCGTCGGTAATGTCCCCACATGCCTGTCGTGCGGGTACTCGTCGCCCTCGCGCCTCGTTCTTCACGACAGCCTCGGCCAGGAAGAGCCGCGCGACGTGACGCCCGGGGGCGCCGACACCGGGATCGATTTCGCGGCAGCCCGCGAGGAGACCGGGGCCGCGCCCGTCCTTCTCGCGCACACGAGCGCGAGCCTTTTCGCCGGCGAGAATCCGGCGAGTCTTTCCCGCTTCCTCTTCAGCGGCGACGGCGGAGCGACGTGGCTGGTTCTTCCGGTCCCCACCGCGGGGGCGTACGTGCCCTGGTCCGTGGACGTCGGCGGGCCGTTCGTGCGCGCACGCGGCTCGTCCGTTCGGATCGGCACCGCGCAGGCTCCATTCCTCCTCGCGCTTTTCGAATCGGACTCGCAGCGCCTCGGACTCTGGGACGTCTTCGCGAACGGCGGCGTCGCGCGCCGGTCGCTCGCCTCGAACGACAGCTCCCTCATCGGCACCGACGCCGAGGGACGGCGGGCGCTCCTCTCGGGAACTCCGATCGCGGCCGGACCGGGCGTCGGAAACCCGACACCCGGGCTGTACGTCATCGATCCCGACGGAACCGCGTCGGCGATCTCCGACAAGCCTGCCAACACCTGGTTCCGCGAGGGCTGGATCACGCCCGACGGGCACGCGTACGTCGAGGCCGACACGTACGGCCCGTCCGGGACGCGGCACGCCGTGCTTCTCGTCTCTGGAAGCGGGCGGCTCGAGGTCGCGGCGGCCGTGAACCCGAGCCCGACCGATCTATTCGCGGTCCCGTCCGCCGACTTCTCGGGCGCATGGGTCCTGCAGCGAGGCACGGGGCCCACGGTGCTGTCGCTCCACGCGCCGGCCGCCGGTCTCGTCGAGGCGTGGCGCGACGTCACGCGACCCGAGGTCGAAGCGCTCCACGCGGGCGGATCGGGGAAACGCCTCCTCGTGCAGGTTCACCGCCCGCGCCCGCAGGTCGACCAGCGGGTGTTCAAGGATCCCGCTCTCGCCGTGTGGGAGGTCGGAAAACCCGCTCCGGCCTCCTATGACGAGCTCTTCGTGAACGAGCAGACCATGAAGGCCTTCGTTCACCTCGACCCGGACACGGTTGCCCAGGGCGAGCCCTTTCTCTTCGATTCGGGAAGCCCCTCGCCCGTGTTCGTCCCGGGAGGGCCGTCCGGCGCCGGCGGAGGCGCCGACGTGATCCAGGAGTGGGGCGTCGTGCGCGGTTCGCTGAACCAGCGCCTCGTCATCCCCGGAACCGCGCGGGCCGACGGGATGCACGACAGCCGGTGGCGCACGGATCTCGTTTTGCGGAACCCGGACCCCGATCCGGTCACCGTCGCGGTGCGGTTCCTTCCGAACCCCGGTGCCGCCCCCGCCGTGCCCGACGCGGCCGTGACGCTCGCCGGCGGCGCCACCCTCGCGCAGAGCGACGTCCTCTCGTCGCTCTTCCGCCTCGAGTCCGGCTCCGGGGCCCTGCTCCTCACGCCGGAGAGCGGCCGCTCGATCGAGGCCACGAGCCGCACGTACACGGCGACGTCCGCCGGCTCGTACGGAATGTCGGTCGGCGCCGTGGACGTCTTCGCCGGGATCGGCGCCGGCTTTCCCGTCTCGTTCGCGGCAGGTCTCCTCGGCTCCGGATTTCGCACGAACGTGATCGCCACCGACGTGAGCGGGCGCGGGGCGCAGGCGACGCTCACTCTCTCGGCGGACACGGCCGACCCCGCGGCGGGCGCGGGTTCCGTCACGGCGCCGCCCTGGGGACAAACACAGCTCGTCGATCTCGCCGCCGCGCTCGGCGCGCCGTCGTGGCGTACGGGATCCGTCCTCGTGACTCCGCGATCCGGCGAGACCGTCATCGGTGCCATCGCGATCGACAACGCGACGAACGATCCCATGTACTTTCCTCCGGACATTCCCGCCACCGTCGTCCGAACGATTCCCGCGATCGTGCATGCGGATGGAGCGCACGGGGCCGCCTACCGGAGCGACCTCTATCTCTTCAATCCCGCCGACGCCGTCCGCTCGGTCCGGCTCCTCGCCAAGAGCTGGAGCACGAACGAGCCCGAGCAGACCCTTCTCCTCACCCTGCTTCCCCGCGAATCGAAGGTGATCCGCGACGCGCTTCACACGGCGTTCGGCCGGACGGGGGTCGCGCGGCTGCGCTTTCAGACGGACGGCGGCCCGGACGTCTCCGGCGGCGTGCGCGTGACGTCGCGAGCGTATACATCGGACCCGTCGGGAGGCTCCTACGGCCTCCTCGTCCCCGCCCTCAACTCCTTTCAGTCCGCGGGCGGGGGGGAGTCGCTCGAGATCCTCCTGCCGGCGGGAGGAACCGGCTTCCGCACGAATCTGGCGCTCGTCGAGCTCACGACCTCGTTCGTGTCCGGTCCGCCGGTGAGCGTGAGGGTCGAGGTCTTCGACGAGAGCGGGGTCCTCGAGGACCGGTTCGAAACGCCACTCCCGATCGCGGGCGGCGTCCAGATCGACGACCTCTTCCACGGACGCGGCCTCGGAGACGGCCCGCGGGCGGGCGTCATCCGGATCTCGCCGTCGGGCGGTCTCGTCGCGGCCTACGCGACCGTCATCGACAACGGCACGAACGACCCGATGTACGTGGCGGCCGATCTCGCCGCGAGGCCCTGAGCCCGGGCGCTCACGGTTTCGGATCGCTCCGCGCCAGGACGAAGCGCTGGAGGAGAAGCGCGACGGCCGCCAGGCACACCGCGAGGCCCACGAACGACGCGACGCGGTAGAGGCCGCCGAGCTGCGCGAGGTCGTGGAGGAAGCACTTCAGGATCGTGACCACGAGGAGGACGATCGCCGCGACGCGGGTCTGCCGGCTCCTCACGAGAAGGCCAGCGACGAGGAGCGTGATGGCGAAGAGCGCCCACGAAAGCGTGTACGCCAGGCCCTCGGACAGGGACGACGAGAGGACGTTGAACGAAGGCACTCGGCCCTCGGCGAAGAAGTCGGCGATCTCGAGGTTCAGGAGCACGAAGAGGAGCGCCGCCCCTCCCGCCGGCAGGAGGCGGACGGCCCCTCCGTACGGAACCGGGCCGGACCGGCGGAAGAGCGAGAACCCGGCGAAGAAGGCCGCGGCCGCGGCGATGTAGACCGCGAGGTACCAGTTCCAGATCCGAACCGGCGTGCGCGCGTGATACGTCAGGACGGCGGGGTTGAGCGCGAGGCGCACGAACGCCGCCCCGAAGAGCGCCAGCGACCAGGGGACGAGCGCGCGATGCGGAATGCGGCCCCACAGCCACGCGAGAGCCGCGCCGAGGAGCGCCCAGCCCAGCGTCAGCCACTCGCGCTCGAACTGGAGAGGAATCGCCACGGTCACGAAGGCGAGCCCCGCCCCCGCGACGAGAGCAAGCCGCCCACGAAGCTCCTCGGGCGGCACGCCGAGCGTCAGGAGGCGCTCGAGGAGCGCCGCCAGTCCGAGCGCGAGGGCGAGCGGAAGAAGGCCGATGACGCGATGGAAGCCGCCATCCTCGAGCGCGACCCGGAAGAGCGGGAAGAGCGCCACGCTCGCGAGAACCGCGAGGAGGTACGGCTCGGACGAGCGCGCGGCCCGCCGGCCGAAAACGAGGGGCTGGGCCAGGCAGAGGACCCAGATGCCCGCTCCCAGGACGATCGCCTGATCCCAGCGGTCGTGGCGCGCGGGCCCGAGCCTGAAGGCGTAGGCGGCCAGGACCGCGAGCGCTCCGCCGAGGAGGGAGGCGCCGGGAATCCCGGAACCGGCCACCACCGCGAAGAGAGCCGCGAGGAAGAGAGCGAGCGCAGTGAGGTGAACGGCGACCGGCGGCGCGCCGGGCGCGAGCGACGCCGTGATCGCCGCGACCTCGGCGAGCAGAAGACCGACGACGGCCGCGCGCGCGAACTCGCGCCGGCCGTCGAGGACCCAGGCCCCGACGCCCCAGAGCGCCAGCGCGACGGCCGCCGCGACGGCGGCCGTGGGCCAGGGCGCGTGCCTCGCGACGAGGCCGAACGCGACGACGGCGCCCTGACCCAGCGCGAGCGCGCCCGCCTGCACCACCGAGGTCCCGTCGAGCCGGGCCGCGAGGCCCGCCGCGACGGTGACGAGCGCGAGGGCGCCGGCGGCCCGCGGATTGGGCGGCACGGACAGACTCCTTTGGGTCGCGACGAAGAGCAGGAGGACGTGCCCGAGAAGGCCAAGTGCCGCCTGTTGCGGCGCGAGCGGCGCCCTCTCTTTCAGGCGTCCGGCGAGAACGGGCGCGAAAAGATAGAAGAGCGAGAACCCCACGGCCGCGGTCAGTCCCGGCTCCATGAGGACCGGCGTCATGGACTTCACGAACCACGCGCCGAGGACGACGAGCGTCGCGATCCCGCCGACGGCATGCAGGAGAGCCGGCCCGCGGAAGACCGCGAGCGCGAAGAGCCCGATGTCGAGAAGCGACAGGAAACCGAACAGGAGTCCCCAATGCTCTCCGTACGCGCCGACGCCGGCGACGTAGAGCGCGAAGAGCGACGGCAGCACCGCCGCGACGGCCGCCGTCCTTCCGAAGACGTCTTCGCCCGTGCCCGGCTCCCGGCTCGCGAGCGCCGCCGCCGCGGCGAAGACGAGCGGAAACACGAGGAAGATCCCGGCCGCGAGGCCCAGGTTCTCGCCGGCGAGGAAGCGCACGACCCAGTCCCACTGGTAGATCGTCGTGAAGACGAGGCTCGCGACTGAGAGAAGAGCCCATCGCTTCCGGAGCGCGACCCAGGCGAGGGCCGCGTTCAGAAGCAGGAGGTACGAGAAGAGCTCGATCGGGCGGTCTTTCCCGGATGAAAGAAGCGCGGGCGTCGCAAAACCTCCGAGAAGCCCGAGCACCGCGATGAACAGCGAGTCGCGCCGCAGCGCGAGGGCGACGGCCAGGGCCGCGACGGCCGCCATGAGGAGAAAGGCCGGAACGAGCCCGACGAGGTTCCACCGGGCATGGCCGGCGAAAACCGTGGCGAAGAGAATCGCGAGGCCCGCCGCGTCGAGCGCGTTCGCCGTGACGGCATACCGCCGCGCGGCCTTGAGCTCGCAGACGGCGAGAAGGACGGCCCCCGCCAGAAGCCCGATCGCCATCTGCACCGAGGGCGACAGCCAGCCGTGGTCGATCGAGT
>DATGDV010000388.1:0-9698 GCA_035310685.1 Thermoanaerobaculia bacterium | reverse complement strand
GCTCGGGCCCATTTCTTTCTTAGCCATCAGTTCTCCTTTCTGAGCAGGCCTCGAGACCAGATCGCCGAAATGGAAAAGGCGCGAGAGATCTACGAGACGCTCGCCGCCGAGGATCCCAGGGATCCGAACGCCCGCCGCTCGGTGGCGCTCACGCACAAGTACATCGCCTCCGCCCACTTCTCTCTCGGGGAAAGCGAGATCGCGCTCGAGGGATACCGGAAATCGGAAGCCATCGAAAGGGAACTCGTGGCCGCCGACCCGACGAACGCCCTCTACGAACGGGACCTCTCGCACAGCTACGGCGGCCTCGGCGAGGCGCTCTTCGCGCTCGGCCGCGTCGCGGCGGGAGCCGACAGCTATCGGAAGGCGATCGCCATCCGCAAGGCACTCTCGGACGCCGATCCGAAGAACGCCGAGATCCGTATGGCACTGGCGCGGGGCTACTACCAGCTCGGCAGACAGCACGCCCACTTCGGCGACCCTCGCGCGGCCCTGGAAAGCATTGGGCAGGCGATCCCCATCTACCGGGCTCTCGTCGCCTCGGATCCCGGAAACGCCAACAAGATCGCATCTCTCGCCTGTTGCTACACGGCGATGGGGTTCGCTCACGAGAGGATCGCGAAGGAGGTGCCGCAGGGGTCCGGTGCCACAGTCTCCGAATGGCGGCGGGCCCAGGCGAGCTATCAGAAGGCGCGCGAGACGTTCGGCGAGCTCGAAGGGCAGGGCAAGCGCGCCCCCGAGGGGCAGGACCTCGAGGAGGTCAGGAGCGGCCTCGAACGCGTGAGCGCGGCGCTCGACCCGAAGGCCGGTCGCAGGTAGCCTCGAGGCGACCTCCCGTTCGGGACGCCGCGCGTTCCGCCGGCGAGCCCTTTTCGGTCGAAGGTGCCGGTCAGACCTCGTCGAACGCGCGCTCGATCCGCCTGCAAACGGTCTTGAGCACCTTGATGCGCGCGAACTTCTTGTCGTTCGCCGCCACGAGCGTCCAGGGGGCGCTTGCCGTCGACGTCCGTTCGATCATGTCGGCGGCGGCCGACTGGTAGAGATCCCACTTCTCGCGATTGCGCCAGTCCTCGGGCGTGATCTTGAACCGCTTGAAGCGCATGCGCTCTCGCTCCCGGAAGCGCCGGAGCTGCTCCTCCCGGGAGATCTGCAGCCAGAACTTGCAGAGCACGACCCTCGAGCGCTCGAGCTGTTCCTCGAAATCGTTGATCTCCGAGTAAGCGCGCATCCAGTCGGCCTCGGAACAGAAGCACTCGATGCGCTCGACGAGCACGCGCCCGTACCAGGTGCGGTCGAAGATCGTGACCCGGCCCTTGCGCGGCAGGTGCCGCCAGAACCGCCAGAGATAGGCCTGGGCGCGTTCCTCGTCGGTGGGCGCCGCCACCGGAATGACGTTGTAGTGGCGGGCGTCCAGGCCGGCGGTGACGCGGCGAATCGTGCTGCCCTTGCCTGCGGCGTCCATGCCCTCGAACGCGAGGGCGACGGAAAGCCGCGGGAACTTCGCGTCGCGCGCGAGGCGGTTGAGGCGGCCCTGCAGGGCCAGCAAATCGGACCTGTAGGCCTTCTCGGTGAGGGTTCTGGACAGGTCGAGCTCGCTGAGAGGGTCCCGCTCGTCGATCGGGCGGACGATCGGCGCCGTCTTCGAGACGTGGCGACTGCGCCCGGCCGGGGCGTCGAGGCGCTTCTTCATCGCCCCGAGCAGCGCCCTCCCGACCGTCAGGGACCGGTACGGCGGGTCCGCGCCCTCGACCACGATCCAGGGCGCGTCCGCGGTGCTGGTTGCGCGGAGCGTTTCCCCGGAGATCCTGTAGAACCGGTCGTACTTCCGGAAGAAGTCCCAGTCGCGTTTCGTCACGCGCCAGCGCGTCTCCGCGTTGGCCCGGAGAGCTTTCAGCCGCCGGCTCTGTGCCTTCTTGGATAGGTGAAACCAGAACTTGACGATCAGCGCGCCCTCGTCGGCGAGCATCTTCTCGAAACGGTTGATTTCCCCGATCGACCGAAGCAGGTCGCCGCGGCCCGTGTTCCGGAAGACGCGGTCGATGATCGGCGCCGTGTACCACGAGCCGAAGAGGATGCCGATCTTTCCCTTCGGCGGCAGCGCGCGCCAGTAGCGCCACATGGGCGGGCGATCGCGCTCCTCGTCCGAAGGGGTATCGAAGGCATGCGTGAGGATGTGGCGCGGGTCCATCCACTCGTTGAGCAGGTTGACGGTCTCGCCCTTGCCCGCCCCGCGCACCCCGGAGATCAGGATGATCACCGGGAACGTGCCGTTCTCCTTCAGGCGATACTGGGCGTCCAGAAGGTCGGCGCGCAGCTTCGGCACGGCGCGATTGAAGACGGACTTCGCGATCGTGTGACCAAGCTCCGCGGTTTCGAACACGCGCTCACCCTCTCAGCGCATCGCTTTTATAGACCCAGTCTACTCGCGGGCGCGGTCGCAGCCTCAGCCGCTGTGCACGGTTTCGTGCGCGGGCATACCCCATGTCGTCTCCGGAGGAGCACCCGGCGGAGCCCCGCGTCACGGCATAGGGTTGCAGGCCAACGTGATCGGCTCGTCCACGCCGTGGCACCTCGATTGAACGGAAAATGACGAGGCCCCATTACGGGCAGGAGGAAAGATGAAGAAAACCACCACCGCCGTCGTCGCCACGCTCGCCGCGGTCGCCCTGGGCAGCGCGGCCCTCGCCACCATGGACATCCAGAAGGAGTACAAGGCCAAGGACCCGAAAGCCAGCTGCGCCACGTGCCACGTCGCGAAAATGCCGAAAAAGGAATCCGCCGAGCTCAACGATTTCGGCAAGACGGTCAAGGCCGCCAAAGCCAAGGACGGGAAGGTCGACTGGTCGAAGGTCAAGACCCCCGAAGAACCCAAGAAGTAGATCGTTCCTCTTTGCGGCCGCTCGCGGCCGCGCCCCCGGACACGGGTCCGGGGGCTTTTTTCTTTTCTGCGTCAGGATTCGAGAGGCGAAAGGCGCGCCGTGAAGTGGCGGAGCGCGCGCGGGGCCTCCGTGATGCGGTAGCCCCTGAGCCGGCCGGCGTTCCTCGCGACCTCGAGGACGGCTTCGGCGACGTAATCCACGTGCGACTGCGTGTAGACGCGTCGCGGGAAGGCGAGGCGCACGAGGTCCATCGCGGCGGGCTGCTCGGTGCCGTCGGGCTTCAGGCCGAACATGAGCGTCCCGATCTCGACCCCGCGCACCCCTGCGACTTCGTAGAGCGCGTTCGCGAGCGCGATGCCCGGGTACTGGAGCGGCGGGATGTGCGGGAGCAGCGCGCGCGCGTCGAGGTACACGGCATGGCCCCCCGGCGGCCGGATCATCGGCACCGGCTCCAGCTTCTCGGCGAGGTACTCGATCGAGCGGATGCGGTAATGCAGGTACGGCTCCTCGACGACCTCCTCGAGGCCCCGCGCGATCGCTTCGAGGTCGTAGCCGGCCAGGCCGCCGTACGTCGGGAACCCCTCCGTCAGGATGAGGAGGTTGCGTGCGTTCTCGGCCCACGCGTCGTCGTTCATCGCGAGAAAGCCGCCGATGTTCGCGAGCCCGTCCTTCTTCGCCGACATCGTGCAGCCGTCGGCGAGGGAGAACATCTCCTGCGCGATCTCCTTCGGGGTCCGGCCTTCCTGCCCTTTTTCCCGCCGCTTGACGAGGTACGCGTTCTCGGCGAAGCGGCAGGCGTCGAGAAAGAAGGGCTTGTGGAACCGGTCGCAGAGCGCACGCACGCCGCGGAGGTTTTCGAGCGACACGGGCTGGCCGCCGCCGGAATTGTTCGTGACGGTGACCATGACGAGGGGAACGCGGTCGCCGTCGTTTTGGAGCGTCCTTTCGAGGGCTTCGAGATCCATGTTGCCCTTGAACGGGTGGAGGAGGCTCGGGACGCGCCCTTCGGGAATGACGAGATCGCGCGCCTCGGCGCCTTCCACCTCGACGTTCGCGCGCGTCGTGTCGAAGTGGTTGTTGTTCGGGACGACGTCGCCCTCTTCGAGAATCGTGTGGAAGAGGATGCGCTCGGCCGCGCGCCCCTGGTGCGTCGGGATGATGTGCTTGAATCCCGTCAGTTCCTGCACGGCGTCGCGAAACCGGTAATACGAGCGGCTGCCGGCGTACGACTCGTCACCCTGCATGAGCGCGCCCCACTGTGCCGCCGACATCGCGCCCGTGCCGGAATCCGTGAGGAGATCGATGAGGACGTCCTCCGCGTGGAGGAGGAAGACGTTGTACCCGGCCTCGGCGATGGCTTTTTTTCGCTGTTCCGCGGTCGTCGTCTTGATCGTCTCGACGGACTTGATCCGGAAGGGCTCGATGATCGTGCGGAATTCCATTTCCGGCGAGGATAGCAGCGGGATCGCGAGATTCCCGCGGCCACAGGGGCGCTCAGGCCGGGGTGAGTCCGACCACGCGGCCGTCCACGAGGTCGATGCGCTCGGCCGCGGGAACGGTCGGAAGGCCCGGCATCCGGATCATGTCGCCGAGCAGCGGCACGAGGTAGCCCGCTCCGGCGGCGAGGACGACCCCCCGCACGGTGATGCCGAAGTCCTCCGGACGCCCGAGGAGCTTCGGGTCGTCCGACAGCGACTTCTGCGTCTTCGCGACACAGAGCGGGAGCTCGCCGTATCCGAACGCCGCCGCGCGCGCGAGGTCCGCCTCTGCCTCGCGGGTCCAGACGACGTCGCTCGCGCCGTACATCGCGCGGGCGATCTTCGCCATCTTCTCCTTCGGGGAGTCGGTCCTCTCGTAGAGCGGCCGGAACCGGGCGTCCGGTCCGCTCGCCTGCGCGACGACGGCGTCGGCGAGCTCGATGCCTCCGTCTCCGCCGCGCGCGAAGACGTCCGAGACCGCGAACGGAACCTGGAGCCTTTCGCAGGCGCGTGCGACGACGGCGATCTCCGCGTCGGTGTCCGTTCCGAAGCGGTTGAGGGCGACGACGGGACCCTCGCCGAAGATGCGGATCGAGTCGACGTGCTTCTCGAGGTTCGAAAGTCCGCGCTCGAGCGCCACGAGGTCGGGCCGCGTGAGAGAGTCCTTCGCCGCGCCGCCGTGAAGCTTGAGCGCGCGCACGGTCGCGACGAGGACCACGGCCGCCGTGTCGAGGCCCGCCGAGACGCACTTGATGTCGAAGAATTTCTCGGCGCCGAGGTCGAAGCCGAAGCCCGCCTCCGTGACGGTGTAGTCGGCGCACGCCATCGCCATCTTCGTGGCGATCACCGAGTTGCAGCCGTGTGCGATGTTCGCGAAGGGCCCGCCGTGGACGAGGGCGGGCACGCCGTCCAGCGTCTGCACGAGGTTCGGCTTCAGCGCGTCCTTGAGGAGGACCATCATCGAGCCCACGGCCTTGAGATCGGCCGCCGTGACGGGCTTCTTCTCGCGCGTGAGCGCGACGAGCATGCGCGAGAGGCGCGCACGCAGGTCCTCGGCGTCCTCGGCGAGGCAGAGGGCCGCCATGACCTCGGACGCGGGCGTGATGTCGAAGCCCGTTTCCCGCGGCACGCCCTCGAGAGCGCCGCCGAGCCCGATGACGACGTGCCGGAGCGACCGGTCGTTCATGTCGATCACGCGCCGCCAGAGCACGCGCCGCGGGTCGATGCCGAGGCGGTCTCCCTGCTGGATGTGGTTGTCGAGGAGCGCGGCGAGGAGGTTGTGGGCCGCCGAGATCGCGTGGAAGTCGCCGGTGAAGTGGAGGTTGATGTCGTCCTCGGGGACCACGCGTGCGCGCCCGCCTCCCGTTGCTCCGCCCTTCATCCCGAACGTCGGGCCGAGGGACGGCTCGCGCAGGGCCAGGCACACGCTGCGGCCGGTCTTCGCGAGCCCCTGCGCGAGCCCGATGGACGTCGTCGTCTTGCCCTCGCCGGCGTCCGTCGGCGTGATCGCCGAGACGAGGATCAGCTTGCCCGGCGCGCGCCCGTTCGCGCGCGCCGCGAGCGAAACCTTCGCCTTGTCGTCGCCGTAGAGGGTCAGGTGCTCGCGCCGGATCCCGAGGCAGGCCGCCACGTCCACGATCGGGCGCATCGAAATACCTCCCGTTCACAACCTGGGATCCCGACGGGAGGAATTTCATGGGGCGGGTGCATCAGGGCGAATTCAGGGGGGCGGACGGCGGCGACGGGACGACGCGCATGCCCGGCCACGCGCGGCAAACACGATTGGGTGTAGCGAGTTCCCAGAATATCCCTGAAGAACCCTGAAGATTTTCCGTGGGCGCGCGCCCAGGTTGATGGTGTCCGCTTTCCCGGACGGAAAGGAACGCGCATGCGACACCTGAAAAGAGGCGCCACCTTCGGAATCCTGCTTATGTGCTCGCTTTCCGTGTTCGCGCAGCCGGTCGATTCGATCCAGACCTGGACGGCCCCGCCTTACTGGTCCCCGCCCGTAGCTCCATCGGAGAATGTCGGCCAGAGCGGACGCACCGCGCTCGCCGCTGGACGTGAGGCGCTGGTCGCCGGACCCGTGGCCCTACCGTTCATCGCGCTACCCCCGTGCCGCCTCGTGGACACCCGGGCGCCGATTTACCCCGCGCCTCTCGGCGGCGGTTTTCTGCCGTCCGCCACGGTCCGCAGCTACACGCTCACGGGTGTCTGCGACCTGCCCGTGAACGCCAAGGCGATCTCCCTGAACGCTACGGTCGTCAAACCCGTCGGCCCGGGGTTCCTCACGCTCTGGCCGGAGGGCGGGACATTTCCCCCCGTTTCGACGCTCAACTTCCTTGGGAACGACGTCATCGTGAATGCCGCCGTGGTTCCGCTGAGCGCGTTCGGAGGCATTTCGATGGCGCTCGGCGTCTCGGGCGGGGACGTCATTCTCGACACGAACGGCTACTACGCATCGACGCCCATCGTCACAAGCCTCAACTCGCTGACCGGCGACGTTACGCTGCAACCAGGCGCCAACGTCACGCTGACGCCCGGGGCCGGTACGCTGTCGATCGCGGCGGGACCGCTCGTTTCAGGCCTCAACGGATTGACCGGAGCCGTCAGCGTCGCAGGAACGAACGGCCTCAGCGCCTCTGCCGGCGGCGGCACGGTGACCGTCACCTCGAATGCCACGCCGAGCGAGGTGGCCTCCACGATCGTCTCGCGGGACGGCACGGCGAGCTTCAGCGCAGGAACGGTCACGCTTTCCGGAAACCTGGTGCTCCCGGCCTCTTCGTCGGTGAGCGGCGGCAGCATTTTCCAGGGTCCCAACTATCTCCTTCACACGTCCGGTGTCAGCGATCTGAACAATCTCTTCGTTGGCATCGCGGCCGGCAATTTCGCGACGACCGGTACCGGTAACAACGTGGGGATCGGTAACGTCGCACTCTTCCTCATCGACACAGGGTTCCAAAACACTGCCGTCGGCGCCTCAGCACTCGCGAATAACGCGGCAGGCTCCGAGAACACGGGAGTCGGCGCCTTCGTGCTTGCAAACAACACGGCCGGCAACGGCAATACCGCCGTGGGCTCCAGTGCGCTGAACGCGAGCATCGGTTCCGGAAACACCGCGGTGGGGGCGCGTGCGCTCATCAGCAGTACCGGTTCTGCAAACATCGCGGTGGGGCTGAATGCGGGTTCGAGTCTCACGACCGGGAGCGGTAACATCGACATCGGTCACGCCGGGCTCCCCGCAGATTCGAATACGATTCGGATCGGCGAGTCCGGGTTCCAAACGGCGGCGTACATCGCGGGCATCCGCGGCGTCACGACGGTCAACGCCAACGCCATCCCGGTCCTCATCGATTCGTCGGGCCAGCTCGGCACGGTGTCGTCGTCGATCCGCTTCAAGGAGGATGTCCGCGACATGGACGACACGAGCGCGAAGCTCATGCACCTTCGGCCGGTGACGTTCCGGTACAAGGCCCACCGCAGCCAGCCCGGGGCGACGCAGTTCGGCCTGATCGCCGAAGAAGTCGAGGAAGTCATGCCGGAGCTGGTGGCCCGGTCGGCCGACGGCGAGGTGGAGACGGTGATGTACCAATTCCTCCCATCGATGCTGCTGAACGAATACCAGAAGCAGCAACGTGCCCTCGAGGCCCAGGCAGCCCGCCTCGACGCGAACGCCATTGCGTTGCAGGCCCAGAACGATGCGCTTAGCGAGCGGATCGAAGTGCTCGAGAAGCTGCAGCAGGAATTGCTGTCTGCGCTGGCGGGCGAGAGGCGATAGCGGGATCGCCGATTACACTCGCGGCTCCAAACGGAGGTGCCCGTGAACCCGTTTCGACGCCGCCTCTCCCTGCTTCTGTCTTTCGCCACGCAGCTCGTCCTCGCGGCCTCCGCGATCGCGCAGCCGTTCCCCGAGACGCTGTTCTCGGAGATGCGCTGGCGGATGATCGGACCGTTTCGCGCCGGGCGCACCGTCGCCGCGAGCGGCATCCCCGGCAACACGAACGTCTTCTACGCCGCCGCGAACAACGGCGGGGTGTGGAAGACGACGGACGCGGGACGCGTGTGGACGCCGATCTTCGACGACCAGCCCACGGGCTCGATCGGCGCCCTCGCCGTCGCGCCGTCGCGCCCCGACACGCTCTACGTGGGGAGCGGCGAGGGCCTGCAGCGGCCCGACCTCTCCGTCGGCGACGGCATCTACAAGTCCACGGACGCGGGGAAGACCTGGGCCCACCTCGGCCTCCGCGACGGCCAGCAGATCGCGGCGCTCGCCGTCCACCCGCGCGACCCGGACCGCGTCTACGCGGCGGTGCTCGGACACCCGTACGGCCCGAACGACGAGCGCGGCGTCTTCCGGTCGACGGACGGCGGCGTCACGTGGACGAAGGTCCTGTACAAGGACGAGAACACCGGCGCCTCGGCCGTGACGCTCGACCCCTCGAATCCCGACGTCGTCTACGCCGTGCTTTGGGCCGCGCGGCAGGGCCCGTGGGAGAACGGCGAGTGGCAGGGGCCGGAGAGCGGCCTCTTCAAGAGCCTCGACGGCGGCACCACGTGGAAGAAGCTCACGAAAGGCCTGCCCACGTTCAAGGAAGGCCTCGGCCGCATCGGCATCTGCGTCTCCCCCGCCGATCCGCGGAGACTCTACGCGACGGTGGACGCGTCGCCCGAGAAGGCGGGCATCTACGTGTCCGACGATGCGGGAGAGAGCTTCACGCGCGTCAACGGCGAGGAGCGCGTCTGGGGGCGCGGCAGCGATTTCGCCGAAGTGCGCGCGCATCCGAAGAACCGCGACGAGGTCTGGGCCGCGAACATCTCGACGTACCGGTCCACGGACGGCGGCAGGACGTTCACGCCCGTGAAGGGCGCGCCGGGCGGAGACGATTACCACACGATCTTCATCCATCCCGAGAACCCCGACGTCGTCCTCCTCGCGAGCGACCAGGGAGCGACGATCTCCGTGAACGCGGGCGCGACGTGGAGCAGCTGGTACAACCAGCCGACCGCGCAGCTCTACCACGTCAGCACCGACAGCTCGTTCCCCTACCGAGTGTGCGGCGGGCAGCAGGAGAGCGGGTCGGCGTGCGTGCAGAGCCGGGGGGACGACGGGCAGATCACGTTCCGGGAGTGGCACCCGGTGGCCGTCGAGGAGTACGGGTACGTCGCCCCCGACCCGCTCGACCCCGACGTCGTCTACGACGGCAAGGTGAGCCGCTACGACCGGCGGACCGGCCAGGCCCGGAACGTCTCGCCGCACCCGCTTCGCGGCCCCGGCTACCGAGTGGTCCGCACCCAGCCCGTCCTCTTCTCGCCTTTCGACCCGAAGGTCCTCTACTTCGCC
>DATGDV010000387.1:0-3882 GCA_035310685.1 Thermoanaerobaculia bacterium | reverse complement strand
CTTCCGGTCTCATCCCCTTCCACGCATCTCTCGTCCTGTTCCCGGCCGCATATCCTCGGAATCCTACGCGAGAGATTTTCCGATGGCCTCGCCGCTCGCGATGCGCTCGCCGAGGGCGATGCCGTCCCTGAAGCCGCCGGTGACCCGCAGCGCTGCAGGCGCGACTGCGTCCAGAGCCGCGAGGTCCTCCTCGAGCGCCTCGAGCGTGCGGTGGTGACCGAGAGGGAGCTGCGGAATCGCTTCCGGCCACCGCGCGATCCACGAGCGCGCGGCCGGCCCGAGGCGCGGGAAGAAGCGCGCGACCTCCTGAGATGCGACCGCGAGGAGCTACGCGTCGGGCGCGCCCGCGAGCTCCCGGTCGAGGGCTCCGCCGAGAAACGACGTCGTGAGGACGAACCCCGCGGGCGCGCGCCCTTCGAAGAGAGACGCCGGATAGAGGATGCCGAGAGAGCGGAATCCTTCCACCTGCGGAATGAGCCCGCCGAACCCGCGCGGAGCGTCTTGCGGCGACGCCGGCGCATGGTAGGCCTGCATCACCACGGTGATGGGCGAGGACGGCACGAGGGCGAGAAGCTTCGCCGAGCGCGTCAGGATGCCGTCGAGGAGCCGGGCGTCCGCGGGAGCCGAGAGCGTCGACACGAGGACGTCGGCGTCGAACGAACGTCCGTCGGCGGTGCGAACGGTCCAGCGGCGGCCCGGCGGTGCCGGGACGCGGGGCCCGTCGATCGCGACGACGGCCGCGTTCAGCTCCAATTGGAACCCGGGTCGCAACGAGAGACGTTGTTGAAGAGCTTCTATGAGGGTGAAGAGACCCTGGTCGAATGTAAGGGTGCGGGCACGATGGCGCGGCGAAGCCGGACGCGCCGCAGACCCCTTACCCTTTCTGAGGAGATCTTCAGCAGCGCCTCCCGAGGCGTCGGCGGCGCCGCGCGGCGCGTCTTCTTCTCTCTTCTTCTTTCTAAGAAGTCCCTTTATGACGCTTCCCGCTGCTCCCTCGGCTTCCCAGAGGCGCGGGAACGCCGAGCGCATCGAAAGCGAGCGGGGATCGCCCGCGTAGACGCCGGACACCATCGGCCCCGCGCCGTACAGGGCCGCCTCCTCGCCGAAGCGCCGCGCGAAGAAGGAGTGAACGCTCTCGTCCTCCAGAGACGCCGGGCGCGGCGGGACGAACGGCTCCTTGAGGAGGCGCAGCTTTCCCCTGGTCGTGAAGACCTTGTTGAAGAGCGCTGCGGGACCGGGTACGACGGCGCGCGGGGAGCCGCCGCGCACGATCCAGCGAGGCGCCTTGCTGTCGGCCTTGACGGCCCGCGGCTCGAGGCCCAGATCCGCGACGAGGCGCTCGGCGGCTTCGGTCGTGCGTAGCGTGTTCGGCCCGCACTCGAGCGTGAAACCGTCCTCCCGGATCGTCCGGATCGAGCCGCCCGGGCGCGGCCCCGCCTCGAGGACGACGGTCTCGCCCATGCTCGCGCGCCGGAACGCGGCCGTGAGGCCCGCGATCCCGGCGCCGAGGACCACGACCCGCGTCACGCGGCGGCCTTTCTCACGATGTCGGCGAGGCTGCGGATGAACGCGGGATGGTCGTTGAGTCCCTCGGCGACGGCGTAATGCGGGATGCCGAGGCGCGCCGCCTCCTCGCCGAAGAGGAGTCGGATCTCGTAGAGGGTCTCGACGTGGTCCGACACGAAGGCGACCGGCACGACGAGCACCTGCTTCTCGCCCGCCGTCGCGAGCTCTTTGAGGACCTCGGGCGTCGAGGGCCCGAGCCATTCGACGGGGCCGACCCTCGACTGGTAGCCGAGGCGCGACCGGTAGCGGTTCCCGAGCGCCGCGTCGATCAGGCGGACGGTCTCCTCGATCTGGCGCGGATAGGGATCCTTCTCCTTCGTCACGGTCTTGACGGGAAGGGAGTGCGCGGAATACAGGACGACGGTCCTTCCGGGATCCGGGTCCGGCAGCCGGGCGGCCGCGGCGAGGATGCGTTCCACGTGCGCCGCGATGAAGCCCGGCTCGTCGTACCACGCGTCGGGCGCGTTCCGGCGCTCCGGCGCCCAGCCCTTCGCGGCGAGCGCACGCGAGACGCGGGCGAAGGAGCCACGCGTCGTCGTCACGGAGTACTGGGGATAGAGCGGCAGGACGAGGAGCCGCGTCGCGCCCCCGGCGCGCAGCGCGTCGAGCGCTGTCTCCACGGTGGGCTCCGAGCACGTCATCCCGACGCGCACGGCGGGCGCGGGGGTTCCCCCGTCCGTCTGCGCCGCGAGCGCCTCCTCGAGAAGCCGGGCCTGCGCCTCCGACCAGCGTCGGATCGGCGACCATCCGATGCGCTCGTAGATCTTCGCGGATTGCGGCGCACGGAGCGTCGCGATCATCCACGCGACCAGCTTTCGCAAGGGCGTGAACCGGATGCTCAGGATCTCGGGGTCCACGAACAGCTCGTACAGAAACGGCTTGAGCTCCTCGCGTCGCTCGGGGCCCCCGAGCTGCACGAGAAGAACTCCGAGCTTATCCGTCATCTCGGTCGAAAGCCTTCTGATATGCGGCGGCTGCCATTGCAGCCGCCGGTGGACGGGAATTTGCTCTCGAACGTCCGGAGTCAAGGGCGCGCTGCGCGCGCCGCGTAGCGGTCTTCGACCCTTGACACCGGGCGTTCGAGGAATACGTTCTTTTTCCCGTCGGCCGCAAAGCGGCCGACGCATATAAGAAATCTCTGTCCTTCGTCACAGCGTCCTGCTGAAGATCTTCGGCGCGTCCGGAGCCTTCTGCTCGAGGTACGCGTCGAAGAGCATCGCGACGTTCCGGATGAAGATCCGGCCGAGCGTGGTCACGCGGATCTCGTCCGCCGTCAGATCGACCATCCCGTCCGACACGAACTCGGGGAGCCGCGACACCGCCGATGCGAAGGTCTCGTCGAACGAGCGGAGGGAGTACGCGCGTTCGATCGCGCGCTTGTCGATGACGCAGTGGCAGAGAAGCCGCGTGATGACGTCACGCCTCAGGAAGTCGTCGGCCGTGAGCCGGTGCCCCTTGACGGTCGAGAAGCGTCCCTCCTCCATCGCCTGGTGGTAGAGGGCGTAGTCCTTCGTGTTCTGGACGTAGCAGTCGTCGATCGAGCCGATCGCCGAGACGCCGAGCCCGTAGAGATCGCAGCCGGCGTGCGTCGTGTACCCCTGGAAGTTGCGGTGGAGGGTGCGGTCCTTCTGCGCCTTGACGATCTCGTCGTGCGGCAGCGCGAAGTGGTCCATGCCGATGTACGTGTAGCCCGCCGCCGTGAACCGCTCGATGCCGGATACGAAGATCGCGAACTTCTCCGTGCCCTCCGGCAGGTGCGCCGCGAGGACGCGCTGCGGCCGCTTGAGCCACGGCACGTGCGCGTAGGAGTACATCGCGACACGATCCGGGCGCAGCGAGATGATCTCCTCGACGCTCTTCTCGAAGCCCGCCCGCTTCTGGCCGGGAAGGCCGTAGATCATGTCGAGGTTGACGGAGGAGTAGCCGAGGGAGCGCGCGGCCTCGACGAGGGTCTTCGTCATCTCGAAGGGCTGGACGCGGTTCACGAGCTCCTGCACCTCGGGGTCGAAGTCCTGGACGCCCATCGAGACGCGGTTGAAGCCCCGGTCCCTGAGGACGGCGAGGTGCTCGGGAGTCGTCACGCGCGGATCGACCTCGACCGAAACCTCGGCGTCGGCGGCGGGCCGGAACGTCTCGAGGAGGCGCTGCGCGAGCCGGTCCGCCTGCTTCGGCGAAAGGTACGTGGGCGTGCCGCCGCCCAGTGCACCTGCTTGATCTCACGCGCGCGGTCGAGGTGCGCTGCGAGGATGTCGATCTCGCGATGCACGTCCGCGAGGTAGGGCTCGATCTCCTCGCGCGAGTCGCCTTTGCGGTCCG
>DATGDV010000386.1:0-14368 GCA_035310685.1 Thermoanaerobaculia bacterium | reverse complement strand
CGACGTCGCCCTCTTCAACGCCGCGGCCCTGCGCGCGCGCGGGCTCAGCGCGGACCGAACCACCGCGACGGGCCTCTGCACGGCGTCGACGCCCGATCTTCCGTCCTGGCGGCGCGACGGGCCCGGGACGGGACGCATCCTCACGGGGATCGTGCGTTCGAGCTGACGGTTCGGCTGCACGGAATCCCCGACGGTCAGCGCACGGGCGACGGGCGGCGGGGCGCTTCACGTCCCTTGAGCTGTCCGCACGCCGCGTCGGCTTGCAGGCCCTTCGACCATCGGACCGTCACCGGGACTCCGCCGCCGGCGACCGCCTTCGCGAACGCGTTCACGGCTGAGTCCGAGGGCCGCTTCAGGCCCGGCAGCCATTCCTTCGATTCGTTGAGCGGGATGAGGTTGACCTTGGCCGGCAGCGGCCGAACGAGAGCCGCGAGCTTCACCGCGTCCGCCGGCGCGTCGTTGACTCCCTCGACGAGGACGTACTCGAAGGTGATCTTGCGCCCCCGTTCGAGCGGCCACCGCTTGAGCGCCGCGAAGAGCGCCGCGAGGGGATACGTGCGGTCGATCGGCATGAGCCTCGTGCGCGTCGCGTCGTCCGCTCCCGACAGCGACACCGCGAGGTTCGGACGATGCGGGCGGCCCGCGAGGCTCTCGATCCCGGGCACGACGCCGGCGGTCGAGACGGTCGTGCGTTTCGGCGAGACTTCGTCTTCGAGGAGGTCGAGGGCGCGCGCCACGTTGGCGACGTTCAGCAGCGGCTCCCCCATTCCCATGAAGACGACGTTCGCCTCATGCGGGCCGAAGCCTTTCGCGCGCGCGATCGCGAGGTACTGCCCGACGATCTCGCCCGCCGTGAGGTTTCGCCCGGCGCCCATCCGTCCGGTCACGCAGAACGCGCAGTCGAGCGCGCAGCCCGCCTGAGAGGACAGGCAGATCGTGATCCGGGAAGCGCCGGGCGTTTCCGGGTCCGTCCACGAGGGCGTCTTCTTCGACTCGACGATGTAAACGGCCTCGACACGCGCGCCGTCCGCGAGCTCGAAGAGAAACTTCTCCGTTCCGTCGCGTGCCCGCGTTCGCGCGACGACCTTGGGAACGCCGATGACGAAGCTCCGGCCGAGCGCTTCGCGCATCGTTTTCGGGAGGCTCGTCATCTCGGAGAAGTCCAGGGCGCGGCGCGCGTAAATCCACTGAAGGATCTGCGCGGCGCGATACGGCTCCGGCGCCACCCCGCGCACCGCGCGCGCCACGTCAAGAGGGGGTAGGCCGAGGAGATCCTGCACGGCGCGAGATTAGCCCCGTTGGACGCAAGCGAAGATTCAGCCGCGTTTCGCGACCGTGGACCGGAGAGTGACCGTCGCCGCCGGGCGGCGGCGCGCGCGGATCGGCCGCGTGGGATCGATGCCGACCGAGCGCAGAAAGCTCAGGTCCCTGACGTTGATCTGGAAGACGGCCGTTTCGACGGTGCCGCCTTCGCCGTCCGAGGCGACGCGGGGCGTCTGGATCGCGCCACGCCGAATGGATGGAAGCGCCGCCGACGAACGGCGTCCCCGTTTCTCGAGGGCGACGGTCGCATCGAGGACGAGATAGACGCCGTAGCCCTCGGCCTTCACCTTCGCGAGGATCTCGTGCACCTTCTCCGACGACGACACCGCCTCGTTGAGCGCGGCGCCGAGCTCACGGAGGTACGCGCGAACCTTGTCGTCCATCGCCATCTGGGCGGCAATCTAGGACGCTGCAAGCGGGGAGTCAATCGTGCAGGACGATCGTTCGGTTTCTCCCGACAAGATGCTTTTCTTCTGCCCCGCCGAGGAGCAAAATCCGGCCCCCGTGCCCAGGACGCATTTCGTCAACGGCCATCCGCTCGAGCCACCCTTTCCCGAGGGCACGCAGCGCGCGCTTTTCGGGATGGGGTGCTTCTGGGGGGCCGAGAAAAAATTCTGGCAGAAGACCGGCGTCTTCACGACGGCCGCGGGCTACGCCGCAGGGACCACGCCGAACCCCACGTACCGCGAGGTCTGCTCGGGCCGCACGGGGCACAGCGAGGTCGTGCTCGTCGTATTCGATCCCGCCGTGGTCTCGTACGACGAGCTGCTGAAGACGTTCTGGGAGAACCACGACCCGACGCAGGGAATGCGGCAGGGAAACGACGTCGGAACGCAGTACCGGTCGGGGATCTACTTCTACGACGAGGGGCAGCGGAAAGCCGCAGAGGCCTCGAAGGCCGCGTTCCAGAAGGAGCTCGCCGCCGCGGGTTACGGTCCGATCACGACGGAGATCCTCCCCGCGCCGGAGTTCACCTACGCCGAGGACTACCACCAGCAGTACCTCGCGAAGAATCCCGACGGCTACTGCGGCCTGGGCGGAACGGGTGTCAGCTGCCCCGTCGGGGTCGCCCGGACGACATAGGCCCGGCCCGCCTCCTACTGGAAGTACCCGGTGACGTCGATGATCAGATCCACGGTTCCAGGCGTCGCGTTCTGCGCGTTGAACGATCCGGAGCCGTCACGCGCGAAGGCCAGGATGGTGTTGTTCGCGCGCGTCCCTCCCGCACGGAAGACCACGGTTTCGACGAGCGGCGGGGCGGCGAGATCGCCGGGATAGACGACGACCCGGCCGTCGGCCGCCGCGCCGGTGACGGTGACGTTCGCCGAGATCGCCTGCGCCCCGGCCGGTATGCCGCAGGCGCCGTTCACGGCGAAACGCCGGACGGACGAGGCGTCGAGCCGAGGTCCGCCCAGCGAGCCGCTCGCCCTGCGCGTGTCGAGGAGCCGACAGGGCGTGAGCGGGGAGAAGCGCGCGGCGAAAGAGCCCCCCACGACGGTCGAGGCGAACACGCCCTGGCTCGCGTTTCCATACGAGCCGCTTGCGCTCGTCTCGACCCTCACGGCACGCACCATGTACGCCCAGCCGCCGCCGGGAACGCCGGAATCCGTGAACGACGTGCCTCCCAGCGGCGAGGAGGTGACGCGCGAGAAGGGCCCGCCCGGATTCGGAGACCGGTAGACGTGATAGCCGTCGACCGCTTCCGCGGAGGCCGTCCACGTCAGCGCGGCGGTGTTGAGGCCCGGATTCACCGTCACGTTGGAAACCGGCGCGACCGGGGTCAGCCGAAGCGTGGGATCCCCCATCAGGGCGATGTGGACCTCCGGACCGTAGCCGTAGAAGTACGTCCCCGAGTTGTTCTGCGTGACGCGCGCCCCGTATCCGATCGTCTCGCCCATCGCCATGTGGTGGACGTGCCACGCCGGCCGCCCCGCCCACGCGCACGTGAGGCCGTAGGTCCTCGTCGCGAGCGGCGCCCTCAGAAAATTGTTCGAGACGTCCCAGTCGCCGAAGTAGCTGCCGAAGAGGAACGTGAAGACGACCTTCGTGTCGGTCGAGGCGAAGTTGGACGTCGAGCCGACGCCGCCCGCTCCGGTGTAGTTCCCCCCTCCGCAGCCGTAAGCCCAGAGGTATCCGTTGTTCGCGAGCGTCGTGAACCAGTCCAGCGCGAAGACGTTCGCGCGCCCGAAGAATGCGGAGAACGCCCTCCATCCGGTCGAGGCGAAGGCTTCTCCTCCGAACGCCCCGAAGTTGTCGTCGATCAGGCCCCGGGCGGGCAAGGTCCAGACCGCGTGGCGGAACGCGTGGTCCTTGTCGAGGTACTGGCCGAGGAGATCGCGCTCGGTCTTCGGCCCGAAGGCGGGCATGTTGGCGAGGTCGACGCGCCCGACGGCGAGCTCGATCGGACCGGGAGCGTAAGTCTGGTCGAACTTGCCGTCGCCCGGCACGTTGCTCAGCCTTCCGGTTCCCCCGTAATTGACGGTGTCGGTCCAAACGCCGTCCATGTCGCCGTAGTAGAGGTCGGCAGGCCAGGCGCCGATGTGGTCCGGGTGCCCGTCGGGAGCAAGTTGCCCGGAATAGGGGACCGGAACGTGGCCGAAGAGAAAGACGGTCTTCACGCGCGCCGGAGCGGCCAGGTAGTCCGCCTTGATCAGCGCCTTCACCGAGGGCACGGGTGCCGTCCGCAGCACGTCGTGTCGGATCACCGACCAGCCGTCGCCGACGAGGTCCTGCTGTAGCTGAGCCAGCTCGGCGGCGAGATCGCTCGCGTAAGTCGAGTCGACGACGAGGATCACGGTCCCGCGATCCTCGACGAGCGGCAGCGAAATGCCCGACGCGACGTAGCCGTACCCGAAAACGGCCGCTTGCCTCGTGACCCGGTATTCGTAGGACGTGCCGACCGTGACGTTCGTGTCGGTGAACCCGGTCGCAGACCCCGCGAGGGTGGCAATCGCCGTACCCCACGTCGTCGCGGTCCACGCCTTGCGGGAGACGACATATTGCGTCGCCCCGGAATACGAGCCCCACGAGAGTGCGATCTGGGGCGGCGCGACCTGGACGGTCGCCGTCACCTGCACGGCGTAATCCGCCGCCACCTGCGCCACGGCGCGGGTCGCACAAGGCGCGTAAACGAGGAACGCCGCCACCCCAAGGCACACGCGTCCCGCGATACGCCGCACCGGACGATGAAGCATTTACACAATTATAGGGCGACGCGGCCGGCAGGCGAACGCGCCCACGCCTTCGAAAACGAGACGAGATCTCAGCAGCACGGTAAACTCGAAGGTCCGTGAGATCCACCGAGCGTTACGCGTCCCTCCGCCCCCATTTCGAGCCCTTCCTCCTCGCCGTCGAGCGCCCCGGGCGCTACCTCGGCCTGGAGCGGAACGTCACGCGGAAGGAGCTGGACGGGATGTCCGTCACGGTCTGTCTCGCGTTTCCCGACACCTACGAGATCGGGATGAGCCACACGGGCACGAAGATCCTCTACGAGATCGTCAACCGCCGGCCCAAATGGGCCTGCGAACGCACGTATGCCCCGTGGGTGGACTTCGAGGCGATCCTCCGGCGCGAGAAGGTCCCTCTTTTCTCGGTCGAATCGTTCGCCCCTGTCTCGGATTTCGACGTCGTGGGCTTCTCCCTCCAGAGCGAGCTCAACTACACGAACGTTCCGAACATGCTCGATCTGTCGGGGATCCCCGTCCTCGCCGCGGATCGCGGAGACGCGGACCCGATCGTCATCGGTGGCGGGCCGTGCGTCGCGAATCCCGAACCACTCGCGGATTTCTTCGACGTCTTCCTCATCGGCGACGCGGAGGAGGCCCTTCCCGTCTTCCTCGAGAAGGTCGCCGCCGCTAAGGGTCTTTCCCGCCGCGAGCGCCTCCTCGCCTTCGCGGCCTGCCCGGGAATCTACGTCCCGTCGCTCTACGACGTCCTCTACGACGGCGACCGCCTCGTCTCGACGACCCCGAACGCGCTCGGAGTGCCGGAGAAAGGGAAGCGCGTCTGGGTGGAGAAGCTCACGGCCGACGTGTATCCCCGAAAGCCGATGGTGCCCTCGGTCGACATCGTCCAGGACCGGCTCGGCCTCGAAATCATGCGGGGTTGCACGCAGGGCTGCCGCTTCTGTCAGGCGGGCTACTGGTACCGGCCCGTGCGCGAGCTGGATCCCGCCGACGTCGCAAGGGCCACGAAGGAGTTCATCGGCGAGGCGGGCTGGAGCGAAGTCGGCCTCCTTTCCCTGTCGTCGGCCGACTACTCGCAGATCGAGCCGCTCGTCGCGTGTCTCGCGCCCGAGCTCGCGAAGACGAAGGTCTCGATCTCCTTGCCGTCGCTCCGGGCCGAGGCGTTCTCGGTCGGCCTCGCCGACGCCGTCTCGGAGGTGAGGAAGTCCGGCTTCACGTTCGCGCCCGAGACGGGCTCGGATCGCCTGCGTCGCGTCATCAACAAGACGTTCACGAACGCCGACATGGTCAAGGCGGCCGACGTCGCCTTCTCGCGCGGCTGGGACATGATCAAGGTCTACACGATGATCGGCCTCCCGACCGAGACCGAGGCGGACCTCGACGAGCTCGTGACGCTCGCGAGAGACATCCTGGCCCAGGGAAAGAAACACGGAGTCCGGCCGAGCGTGAACGTCTCCGTGGGCTGCTTCGTGCCGAAGAGCTTCACGCCGTTCCAGTGGTTCGCGTTCGACGGCGTCGAGAGCCTGAATCGAAAGATTGCCTGTCTGAGGGAGAAGTTCCGTAGCGTTCGAGGGGCGAAGATGACGTGGCACGAACCGAAGGAGGCCGAGATCGAGGCGATGCTCTCGCTCGGCGACCGCCGCATGGGCCGCGCGATCCTCGAGGTCTGGAAACGCGGCGGGCGCTTCGACGCGTGGAGCGAGCACTTCTCGTGGGAGCGGTGGAACGAGGCGCTCGAAGCGGCGGGCGTACCGAAGAGCCGTCACCTGCGCGACAAGGACCTCAAGGAAACGCTTCCGTGGGACGTCGTGGACGCTTCCATCCGCAAGCCCTTCCTCGTCGTGGAATGGACGAAGGCGCTCAGGGAGATGCACACGGAGGACTGCAAGTGGGGCCACTGCTACGCCTGCGGAGTCCCCGGCAACGGGGAGGACACCGTGCTCGCCGCGCCGCTGCCCGAGGGATTCGGATTCGGAGAAAAATCTTCTGCTTCGGAAAGAGAAAATGCGGCGATTCCTGCCGCTCCTGCCTCCGCCGCGAGCGCATCGTCGTCTCTCTCTTCCTCTTCAGCAGAAATGTCTTCTCCCTCCCTCCCTTCTGCCTACACCGAAAAAGCCAAGGGGGCGGCGTACCGGATGAAGGCCGCGCCGGACCTCCTCCCGCTCCGCGAGCGGCGGCGCGTGGGCGACGGGACTGCGGCGCCCGTGGCCGCCACCGTACGCACCGTCCGCTTTACGTTCGAGAAGCTGGGGGATGCGCGGTACCTCTCTCACCGAAATACGATGGACATCTTCGAACGCGCCCTTCGCGCCTCCGGCGCGCCCGTGCGCTACACGGAGGGCTACAACCCTCATCTCAAAATGTCGATGGGCCCCGCCCTGCCGCTCGGGCACGAGTCGAGGCACGAGCTGTTCGACGTGGACGTTCTCGACGCGTTGACGGAGGCCCACGTCGCGGCGGTGAACGCGCGACTTCCAGGCGGCCTGACGATCACGGCGTGGACCGACCTCCCGAAAGGCGCGAGGTCCCTCGGCCGCTCCGCGACGGAAGCGGTTTACGCGTTCATGCTTCCGAACGGCGAAACGCGGGAGGAACGCCTCTCGCTCACGGGCCCGACCGCCACGACGCCGAAGAAGTTTCTCGAAAGGGAGTACGGCGTCCCGCCCGAGGGCCAGCACGCCGTGCGCGTCACGCGACTCGAGACCGTCCTTCAGTCGTAGACTGCCGGCAATGCCGTTCACCGTCCGCTGCCGCGCGACCTTCGAGGCCGCGCATCACCTCGTGGACTACGTCGGCGGGCCGGAGCCGGTCCACGGGCATTCGTGGACGATCGAGGTGGCGCTCGCCACGGAGAAGCTCGGGGCCTACGACCTTTCCGTGGATTTCGTCCCGGCCGAGGCCCTCGTGAAGGACCTTGCCTCGCGCCTCCACAACCGCGACCTCAACACCGTTCCGCCGTTCGACCGAAAGAACGCGAGCGCCGAGAACGTCGCGCTCTGGATCGCGGACGAGGTCGCGAAGGCCGGTGTTCTGGGGGACGGCGTACGCCTCGAGGAAGTCACCGTCTGGGAGGGATCCCGAAACAGCGTGAGTTACCGGCCCACTTGAAGCCATCGCGCGCGGCCGCCCCGTTCGCCGCGCTCGCGGCCCTCCTCGCGGGTGCGCTTCCTTTCGCCGCAGGGACGACGGCCTGGCCGGAAATCGTGACGCCCGCATGGTTCGTGACGCAGGGCGTCCGCCTCTACGACGGGATCCTCTTCCCGCACGCGCCCCTTCTCATCCTCCTGACGGCTGCTGCCGGCGCTCTCTTCGGCTTCTCCGCGGCCGTGCTGCGCGTGATCCCTGCTCTCGCCCTCGCCTCGAGCGGGGTCCTCCTCGTCCTCGGCGCGAGATTTCATCGCGCCTCGCGCCGAGGTCCGATCACGGGGCTTCTGCTCGGGCTTCCCCTCCTCGTCCTTCTCGCCGTCTATGCCGAGGGCCCCGCCCTCTGGCCGGAGCCGTTCCTCGCGCCGTTCCTTCTCGCGGGCGTTCTCTGCCTCGAGCGCGCCGAGGCAACCGGCAGCGCGCGCGACATCACCGCGGCGGGCCTCGTGTTCGGGACGGCGCTCCTCGTAAAGCAGACCTCCGCCTGGGCCGCGCTCGCTGCCGTCCTCTGGCTCCTCTTCCGCAGCCGGCGCGGCAGGCGGTCCGCCCTCCTGTTCGCGGCGGCCGCCGCTCTCCCGTACCTCGCATTCCTTGTCACGTGGGCGATCGCCTTCCGCACCCTCGCGCACGCGCGCTGGACGCTCGTCTACCCCGTTTTCTCCGGGATGTCGCGGGACATTGCCGTGCCGCTCTCGGCCGCGGACGTCCACGAGGCGCTCGAGCTCTTCGTGCCCCTTGCGGCTTTCGCGCTCGCCGGCGCGGCCCTGCCCGCGGCCGTGTCCCGGCGCACGCCGCTCGTCGCCGTGGCCTTGGGCGCGATCGGGATGGCGTGGCCGAGGCCCGGCCTCCTGCACCTGTCCGCCGTCACGGGACTCGCCGCGCTCGCGGCCGTGCGGACGGCAATCGTGCTTCCAACCGTCTTTCGGCGACTGCAGCGCGTGCGGCCCCGGCCCGGCCGCCTCCTCGCGTCCGCCGCGTCCGCCGCGCTCCTGGCCGTCTCTCTCGGCGTGGCTCTCCTCGGCGCCGGACCGCTCCTTCTCGATCGGCTCGGCCGCCCTCTCTTCTATTGGGATGACGCCGTGACGCGAGCCGAAGCGGCGTCCTTGCGCGCGCACGTGCCGGCCGGCGGGGAGCTGCTCGTCTTCGGCGGACGGCAGACGCTCTATCCGATCACGCGGACGCGCGCTCCCGGCGGCTTCTACGTGAATCCGTCCTTCTGGTATTGCCTGAACCGCGACGGCGGCGACGAGCGGCTCGTCGCGGCTCTTCGGGCGCGCCCCGGCCTTCCCATCCTCTTCCGCGCGCCGTCCTCCGACGAGGAGCGAGTCCGCACGACCCGCGTCTTTTCCTTCCTGGAGACCGGAACGGTGCCCGACGGACCCGGTCCGGGAGGGACGACATGGCGACGCGTCGCAGGGCGACGGTAACATCCGGCCGATGCATCTCGTCGCGCTGCACGGCTACCCGCTCGACCACCGCCTGTGGGACCCCCTCGCCGAGCGTGCCGCCGCCGGCGCCCTCGGCCCGATCACGTCCGTCTTCGCCCCTGACTTCCGGGGGCGTGGGACCTCCCTCCGTCCCGCGGCTCTTGTGCACACGATGTCGCTCCTGGCCGACGACATGGCTGAAGAGATCTCCAGGGCCTTGCCGAGTGGCGAGCCGTTCCTCCTCGCGGGCCTTTCGATGGGAGGCTACGTGGCCTTCGAGTTCCTGAGACGCCACGGAGCGCGTGAACGGAACCGCCTCGCGGGGCTCGCCCTCTTCGACACGAAGGCTGCCGCGGACGACGAGGCGGGCCGCGCCAAGCGCAAGGAAGCCATCGAAGCCATCCGCAAGGACGGAATCGAGGCGGCGCTCTCCGCGATGCTCCCGAAGCTGCTCGCGAGGCGCTCGAAGGGAACCTCCGCCGAGGAGAGAGCGCGCGCCATGATTCGCGAGACGCCGCCCGAAACCGCCATGGCCGACCTCGCGGGCCTCGCCGTGCGCGATGAAGGGTTCGAGGTGCTGTCTGGCTGGGAGAAACCGCTCCTCGTCGTCGTGGGCGACGAGGACGCGATCGCGCCGGCGTCCGACGCCGAAGCGATGACGGCCGTCGCGGCGAAAGCGCCCTGGGTGAGGCTGGTCACGGTGCCCGGAGCCGGTCACCTCGTCCCGCTCGAGAGCCCGGACGAGGCGGCTCAGGCCCTCAGGGATCTTTCGTCGAAGGCGTAGGCGTTCGCGGCGAAGCCCCCGTCGGCCCCGATGTCGCTCGGGAAAGAACCGGAAACCAGGAGTCCGAAAAGGGCTATTTCCCCGAGGCGACGCCGAAGGACGGAAGGACCGCGAGCGTGGGCGTCGCGGAGCGCGCGGCGGCCGGAACTTCGACCGGCTGCGGAGAAGGCTCGAACACGGGCAGCGTGGACGGCCTCGGCGCGGGGGCGTAGGCGGGAAGAGGGACGCGCTTTCCGTGGGCGTACACCGGGTGGCGACCCTTCTCCTTGTACCACTCGGCAAGCGTGGCGCTCTGGAACATCTCCTCGACGATCTTTCGCCAGCCGGCGCCCGTGTTGTAGGCGCAGAAGGAGATCTCGCCGAGCTGCGTCCCGTACGGAATGATGCACATCTCCGTCCGCCGGAAGTCGTAGTTGAAGAGGTCCTGGAACCACATGCCGGCCACGAGGAGGACGCGCCAGGGGTAGCGCCCCTGCTTCGCGATCCCCATGCCCCGTCCCGTGTGTCCGTCCATGACCTTGAGCGTCTCCCAGACGCCGAGCTTCTTCGGGACCCCCTCGGGACGAATGTTGCGGGCAAGGGAGAGAGCGGTCTGGACCACCGTGAGAATGCGCCCGCGCGCCGAATCCGTGACGATGGCCAGATCGCGCAGCAGGCGGTCTGCGTCGAGGATCTGGGTGAGCGGGACGGCGTCGCCCGATTCGGGATGGACGAGCATCATCGTCGCGATGCCGCAGTTCGGGTGGCAGCCGCACTTGAGCGAGCCCCACTCGGCCTCGAGGCCGCCGAGCAGGTCCTTGAGGTCGGAGAAGGGACCGGACGCGGAAAGGGGAAACCAGTCGCGCATCGGCTCGCCGATTCCGGCCTGGTCCTTCACGTCGTGCGCGAGGTGGGCGAGCGTGTAGCGCTGCTTCTTGCGGGTTTCGTCGTCGATCTCCTCGTCGCGGCCCGTGAAGGAAACGGGTTGGAAGGAGACGGCGTTGATCTTGTCGATGTTCCGGATCGCGAACCGAACGATGTCGCCCACCTGGTCGTTGTTGACGGTATTCACGAGAGTCGTCACGAGCGTGACGTCGATGCCGGCCGCGTGGAGGTTGTCGAGCGCTCGCAGCTTGACGTCGTACAGGTTGCCGACGCCTCGGTGGGCGTTGTGCTCGTTGCCGACGCCGTCGAACTGAAGGTAGGCGAGCCTGAGCCCCGCGTCGTACGCAGCCTTCGCGAACCCGGGCTCCTGCGCGAAACGGACTCCGTTCGTCGCGCACTGGACGGAGAAGTACCCGATCTCCTTCGCGTAGCGGGTCGCTTCGAGGAAGAAGGGCGAGATCGTGGGCTCCCCGCCCGAGAACTGCACGGAAAGCTGGCGCCGCGGCTTGATGGATACCGCGTTGTCGAGGATCTCCCGGATGTCCGCGAAGGAGAGCTCGTGGACGTACCCGACCTGGTTCGCGTCCATGAAACACGGGTTGCACATCATGTTGCAGCGGTTCGTGAGGTCGACCGTGAGAACGGCGCCGCGGCCGTACCTGATCGAGGCCGAGCCGTGGTCGTGAAGGGCGTCCTTGCCGATCCTCACGTCGCGCCCGAAGAAATTCTCCTCGAGCCGGCTGAAGAAACGGGCGTCGCTCGCCATGAGGTCCTCGAACGTGCCGTGCTTCGGGCACGTCTTGACCATCCAGATCTCGTTCCCGCGCAGGACGATGTCCGCGGGAATCTCGCCCGGGCGGCCGTCCACGAGGTCGCGCAGCTCGCGCGTGCCGCCCACGATCGCGTCGCGGACCTCCCGCGTACACGTCGGGCAGAGCGAGTCCGTGCGGCGCGGATAGCCGAGCGGGGGCTTCGTGCGCTGATGGCTCTTCGGGAGTGGTTCCGGAGCCCACGCCGGCTGAAACGCGCGCGCGGGAATGCGGCGGTTCACGGCCTGGAAAGCGCCCCAGGCGACGTTCGCCGTCGACCGGACCACCTCGTAGAACAGCTCGCGCATCGATCTCCTCCCGGATTGGATCGTCGCGCCGCACCCCCCGGTTTGGACCTCGCCGCGACGGCTGTATGAAGCTGGAACTTTATCACGCGTCCTCAAGATACCCGCCCCGCCGTGTCGAGAATGAGTCCTTTTCCAGGCAGTTCAGGAGGGCCGTAGAGGCGTTCGACGCGCCGGAGAGCGGCTTTCCCGACCGCACGCACGGCTCCGTAATTCAGGGCGGCTCCGGCCGCGGCCCCGAGCAGTGGAACGACGTGCGAGATCTCGCGCCCCACGAAGCGCGCGAGGAGGCGAGCCGCAATCTCCTCGGCGGCGCGGCTCGTCAGGCGACGTCCCACGTTGATGCCCGCGCCTGCGGCCAGGCCGGCGAGAACCTCGAGGGCGCGTTCCTTCGGCTCCATGGGAGCGGCGTAAAGGAGATGGATCGAGACGATGAGCCGGCTCTGCAGAACGAGGAGCGCGGTCAGCTCGGGCGCGGCCGTCGCGAGAGCGGCCCACCCCGGCGGCAACCCCGCCACGCCGCCGAGGACAGCGGCCCGGCGGGCCGCCCTCGCGACAAGACGCTGGCCCAACTCCCGTGTCGTCGCCTCGGGGTGCCTCGCCGCGAGCTGCCGCACGTCGCTCCGGAGGCGGTCGACGTCGAGATCAGTCGTGGCCTTCTCGACGAGCTTGAGAAAGGTCTCGGCCAGCATCCGGGGTCTATCATCGGCGCGGCCGGTGCCCGTGACAAGGACGTCCGGACACGACGAGGAGGACGCACGGAATGTGGATCCGAACGGCTGCTTCCCGAGCGGTTTGCGCGACCTTCGCGGCCCTCCTCGTCTCGACCGGCGTCACGAGCCTCGCCGCGGCCGCGAAACCGAAGCCGAGGAAGAAGGCGCCGGTCAGGACCGCGCCTGTCGCCTACTCCCGCGCGATGGCTGTTCTCCACACCGAGCGCGGCGACGTGACGATCCGCTTCTTCTACGACCGGGCCCCGAATCACGTGAAGAATTTCATCGACCTTGCTTCCTCGGGCTTCTACGACGGCACGCTTTTCCACCGCGTCGTCCCCGGCTTCGTCCTCCAGGGCGGCGATCCGCTGACGAAGGACCCGAAGAATTCGTTCGTCTGGGGAAATGCCGGGAGGACCGACGCGAAGGGGAATCCGGTCACGCTGAAGCCCGAGTTCAACGAGACGCCCCACAAACGCGGAATCGTCTCGATGGCTCGCTCCTCCGCGCCCGACTCGGCCTCTTCGCAGTTCTTCATCGTCCTCAAGGATTACCCTTCGCTCGACCACCAGTACACGGCGTTCGGCGAGGTCGTGAAAGGCATGGACGTGGTGGACCGCATCGTGGCGGAGTCGAATCCGGATCCCGCGAACCCCAATCTCGGCAAACCCCGCGCCTACCAGAAGCTGGTGAAAGTCGACATCGTCGAGGACAGTGCGGCTCCGGCCGCGACGCCGGCGCCGTCGAAAAAAGGGTGACGGACCTCGCGGAGCTCGAGGCGGCCAGTCGTCTCGGACGCGCGCGTGAGCGTTTCGGCCTTGCCGGCGCTCCGGCGCCCGTGCCCCTCGCCGGAGACGTCGGAGCACGCCGTTACTTCCGCCAGCCGACCGCCGGCCACTCTTCGACTCTTCTCGTCCTCTACCCGCAGACGGCTTCGGTCGCGCAGGCGAACTGGACCTCGGTTGGCGCCGCGCTCGCCGGCGCCGGCGTGCGCGTCCCCGAGCTCCACGCCGACGCCCCGGATCTCGGCGTGGCGCTCATCGAGGATCTGGGCGACCGGGACCTCGCGATCGACCTCGCCGAGGCGCCCTTCGAGGATCGTCCGCGCCTCCTCGACGAGGCCGAGGACCTGCTCGTCTCCGTGCGCTCGATTTCGCGGGCGGCGGCCACGCGAAACGCCGCCTTCGATGCCGAGTTCTTCGCCTCCGAGCTGGACCACACTCGGCACTGGGCGCTCGAGAGGGGAGGCCGCGAGCCTCTCGACGCGCCACGATCCGCCGAATGGGAGGACCTCGCCCGCGTGCTCGCCCGCGCGGCGGCCGATTCCCGCACCACGGGAGATCCCGTTCCGACACACCGCGATTTCCACGCGAACAACCTCATGCGCGCGCCGGATGGCCGGCTCGCGGCGATCGATTTCCAGGATCTGCGCCTCGGGCCTCCGGACTACGACCCCGTCTCGCTCCGATTCGAAAGGGCCGCCGAAGCCGTGGCGTGCGACGCCGCCGCCTATGCGGAGCCCGTCCTCCTTCAGAGAGCCTGGAAAGTCCTCGGGACGTTCGAGAAGATGATGCTCATGGGAAGGCCGTTCTATCGTCCGCATCGCGAAGCGGCGCGCCGGGTCATCCGCCGCCACACGACGCCCGGCGGCCCCTTCGCTCCCCTCCTCGCTTTCCTCTGACCCGGGACGCGGGGGTATGATCGCGCCGGCAGGAGGATCCTGTGCCGAATCTCGGACTTCCCGAACTTCTCGTCATCCTGGTGATCGTCGTCCTCATCTTCGGGGCCGGCAAGATTCCGCAGCTCGGCAAAGG
>DATGDV010000385.1:0-6483 GCA_035310685.1 Thermoanaerobaculia bacterium | reverse complement strand
GGCGTCTCCTATGACGTCGCCGCGTTCGCCCTCTTTCTCTTCCAGATGGTCTTCATGGACACCGCGCTCACGATCCCGACCGGCGCCATGGCGGAGCGGTGGAAGCTCTCGGCCTTCGTGATCTACGGCCTCGTCGTTTCGGCCGTGGTCTATCCCCTCTTCGCCTGCTGGGCGTGGGGTGGTGGCTGGCTCTCCACGCTGGGCAAGTACGTGGGCCTGGGTCACGGGTACGTCGACTTCGCGGGCTCCGGCGTCGTGCATCTGACCGGCGGCGTGATGGCGCTGACCGGCGCGCTCGTCCTCGGCCCGCGCATCGGCAAGTACGTGAAAGGCGAAGCGCAGGCGATTCCGGGCCACAACCTCCCGATGGCCGTCCTCGGCTGCTTCATCCTGGCATTCGGCTGGTTCGGTTTCAACGCGGGCTCGACACTCGCGGGGACCGACCTGAGGATCGCCGTCGTCGCGACGAACACGATGCTCGCGTCGGCCTCGGGCGCGTTCCTTGCGTTTCTCTACACGTGGAGGAAGTTCGGCCGGCCCGACCTTTCGATGGCCGTCAACGGCATGCTCGCGGGCCTCGTCGCGATCACGGCCCCCTGCGCGTTCGTGACGGCTCCGTCGGCAGTCCTGATCGGGGCGGTGTCCGGCGTCCTCGTGGTCGCGGCCGCACTTTTCATCGAGAACAAGCTGAAGATCGACGACCCGGTGGGCGCCATCGCCGTGCACGGCGTCAACGGCGCCTGGGGCCTCGTCGCGCTGGGCCTCCTCGCGGACGGCACGTACGGCGGCGGTCTGAACGGCGGCCCGGCAGCCGGCGTCGCAGGCCTCTTCTACGGAGATCCGAAACAGCTCGTCGCGCAGGTCATTGGCATCGGAGCGAACCTTCTGTGGGTCGGTGGCTCGAGCTTCGCCCTCTTCAAGATCCTCGACGCGACGCTCGGCATGCGCGTGAAGCCGGAGCAGGAGATGCAGGGCCTAGACTTCAACGAAGTCTCGGCCCCCGCTTACCCCGGCGAGGGCTCGCCGGTTCATTTCCCGGTTTTTGCGAGCGTGCCCGCGAAGATCGCGCCCCCCCTGCTCGTGACCCAACCCTCGCCGGCCGGCGGCAAGTGAAAGGAGCGACGACCCCATGAAGATGATCACCGCCATCATCCGGCCGGAGAAGCTAGACGACGTGAAGGCCGCCCTCTTCGCGGCCGAGGTCGAGGGACTCACGATCACGCGGGTCTCCGGCCACGGAGGCGAAAAGACGGTCCTCGAGAGCTATCGCGGGCATCCGCTCGTCTACGAGTTCCACGACAAGGTCCGGCTCGACATCGGCGTCTCGGATCCTTTCGTAGACGTGACCATCGAGGCGATCGTCAAGGCGGGCAAGACCGGACAGGTGGGCGACGGAAAGATCTTCGTCATGCCCATCGAGAAGGTCGTCAGGATCAGGACGGGCGAGACAGACCGGGAAGCGGTCACGCCCGTCCACATGCTTCACAAGTAACCGGAAAACCAGCCCGAAAAGCGAGAGACATGCAGAGGGCTCCTCCTCGCGAGGAGCCCTTTGTGAAAGGAGTTCCTGAGATGACCCGAACCCGCCGGGCTCGCCCCCCGTGTTCCTTTCGCCTCTTCGCGCTCGCCGTGACCGCCGCGGTCGGCGCCGCGGCTCCCGCTCCGGGCCAGCCGGCCTCGCTGCCGGCGCCTGCGCCCGAGGCCACGCCGGCGGCCAGGTGGTACGACGAGATTACGGTCAACGGATTCGTCTCGGCCGGCGTCTCGTACAACACGAATCGCCCGGCTTCGGGCACGAACCAGCTCCGCGTATTCGACTTCGACGACAACACGTTCAAGGTCGACGCCGCCGAGCTGGTCGTCCAGAAGGCCGTCGCCAAGCCGGGCGAGTCGGGCTTCCGCGTCGACGCCGTCGCCGGCGGATCGATCCCGCGAGTCTCGGCCGCCGCCGGGCTGTTCCGCGACTCGAGCGGAAAGGCGCAGGACTTCGACCTCCAGCAAGCCTTCGTCAGCTGGATCGCCCCGGTGGGGAGCGGCCTGCGCCTCGATTTCGGGAAGTACGTCACCCATCACGGCTACGAGGTCATCGAGGGATACGACGGCTACAACGACAATGCCTCCCACTCTTTCCTTTTCGGATTCGCGATCCCCTTCACCCACACCGGGATCAAAGCCAGCTACGCGTTCAGCGACCGGGTCTCCGCGATGCTGATGCTCTCGAACGGCTGGGACAACGTGAAGGACAACAACACCGGCAAATCCATGGGCGCGCAGATCACGTTCACGCCCTCGAAGACGGTCACCGTCGTCGCGAACTACATGGTCGGGCCCGAGCAGAACGACGACAACCACGACATCCGCAACATGGTCGACGTGAACGCGCAGTGGAAGCTCGGCGACGTAACCGCTTTGACCCTCGACGTCGTCTACGGGTCCGAGCCGAACGCGGCGCTCCGGCGGGAATCCGCGGTGTGGAGCGGAATCGTCGGCTACGCGCGGTTCGGACTCACCAGTACGTTCTCCCTGATCCTTCGGGGCGAGTTCTTCGACGACCGGGACGGCGCACGAACCGGCGTAGCTCAGAAGCTGAAGGCCGTCACCCTCACGCCCGAGCTCAAGGTCTCCCCCCACTTCGTCGTCCGGGCCGACCTCAGGGTCGACTGGTCGGACAAGGACGTGTTCGAGAAGAAGGAGGGATTCGCGAGCAGCCAGCCGACCGGACTCCTGAACGTGATCTATACGTTCTAAGACATCTTTGTTTCCAGAAGCTTTGTTTCCGACATTCCTGTAGGATTCGCGGAATGCCGCGGAACCGACACGCCCCACACGGGGATTTGCGGGAGCTCCCGGCCCTCCTGGAGCTTTCGCAGCTTCTCGGTTCGGCGCGGGGATTCCGTGCGGCGCTGGACGGTGCTCTGGCGATCCTGCGTGAAAGCTATGGCGGAAGCGTCGTCACCGCCGCGCTCGTCGACGAGGCCACGGGCGAGCTGAAGCTCGAGGCGTCCGCCGGACTTCCCCCCGGGCGCCGGCCTCCGCCGAAGCTTCGCCCGGGTGAGGGAGTCACGGGCCGCGTCGTGGCGAGCGGGAAGGCGGTCGTCGTTCCGCAGGTGACGCGGGAGCCCCTTCTCAAGACGCAGAACGAGGTTCTTCCCGCGTCGGTCGCGGTGCGGCAGGAGCTGAGCTTCGTGTCCGTCCCCCTCGTCGTGGAGGGACGGACGGCGGGCGCGCTGGGACTCGCGCTCCCGTACGACCCCGTGCGCGACTTCGCCCGCGTCACGTCGTTTCTGAAGGTCGTGGCCTCGCTCCTCGGGCAGGCGATGCACGTGGATCGGCTCATCGAAGGGGAGCGGGAGCGCCTTCTCGACGAGAACCTCAAGCTCAAGCGCGAGCTGAAAGGCCGCTACGACCTCAAGAACATCGTCGGCCACAGCCGGCCGATGGAGGAGCTGTACGAGCAGGTCGCGCAGGCCGCCCCGCGCGAAACGACGGTCCTCATCCGGGGAGAGTCGGGAACCGGCAAGGAGCTCGTCGCGCACGCGATTCACTACAACTCTCCGCGCGCGGGGAAACCGTTCGTCAGGGTCAGCTGCGCGGCCCTTCCCGAGAGCCTGATCGAGTCCGAGCTCTTCGGCTACGAGCCGGGCGCTTTCACGGACGCGAGGACCCAGAAGAAGGGGCGTTTCGAGCTCGCCGACAAGGGAACGCTCTTCCTGGACGAGGTGGGAGACCTTTCTGCGGCGACCCAGGTGAAGCTCCTGCGCGTCCTTCAGGAGCGGGAATTCGAGAGGCTCGGCGGCACTCATCCGGTCTCGGTGGACATCCGCCTCGTTGCGGCGACGAACCGCGACCTCGAGGCCGCCATGGTGAAGGGGAAATTCCGGGAGGACCTCTTCTACCGCCTCAACGTGTTCACGATCTTCCTGCCGCCCCTGCGCGACCGGCGTCCCGACATCCCTCTCCTCGCGGACCACTTCGTCGAGAAGTACGCGACGCGGCACCGCAAGGACGTGAGGCGCATCTCGACGCCGGCGATCGACGTCCTCATGAGCTATCACTGGCCGGGAAACGTCCGCGAGCTGGAGAACTGCATCGAGCGGGCCATCCTCGTGTGCGACGGCGGCGTCCTCCACGCCCACCACCTTCCTCCGACGCTGCAGACCGCCGAGGTTTCGGGGACGCTCCCGCGCCAGTCGCTGGGAGCCGCGATCGAAGCGTACGAAAAAGATTTGCTGCTCGACAGCTTGAAGATTGCGCGCGGAAACCGGTCGAAGGCGGCCCGCCTGCTCCAGACGACCGAGCGCATCTTCAGCTACCGTTTGAAGCGGTACGGGATCGACACCGGCCGTTTCCGGACTTGACTGACATTTTTGTCGGGTTTTCCATATCTTCCGACAGGATTGTCCTGCCTATACATGGCGAAGCCGGGACGCCCAACTCCTTGACCGGAAAGGAGCTGCAGCCGAAACGTTCCCCGTTCGACGACGAGCACGTCTCTTGCGTCTCGCCCGAGCCATGAACGCAGCAGACACGTCCTGGATGCTCGTCTCGACCGCCCTCGTCCTTCTGATGACGCCCGCGCTGGCCTTCTTCTACGGTGGACTCGTCCGCTCGAAGAACGCGCTCAACACGATGATGATGAGCGTGGCTTCGCTCGGGTTCGTCGGGGTGGCGTGGGCCGTCGCGGGCTACTCCCTGGCCTTCTCGCCCGGCGGCGCCGGGCTGGGTGGGCTCACTCACGCGTTTCTTCGGGGCGTCGGCCTCGAGCCCGGGCCGGCGGCGGCGACAATCCCGCACGTCCTCTTCATGGCGTTCCAGGGAACGTTCGCAATCATCACGGCGGCCCTGATCTCCGGCGCCATCGTCGAGCGGATGCGGTTCTCGGCCTACCTCGTGTTCATCACGGTGTGGTCCCTGGTCGTCTACGCGCCCGTCGCGCATTGGGTCTGGGGCGGCGGCTTCCTCGGGAAGCTCGGCGCCCTGGACTTCGCGGGCGGCACCGTGGTCCACATCAACGCAGGCGTAGCGGCCCTGGTCGCCGCAGTCATGCTCGGACAGAGGAAGGACTTTGCGCGCCAGGCGACGCTGCCCCACCATGTCCCGTTCACGCTTCTCGGCGCGGGCCTCCTCTGGTTCGGCTGGTTCGGATTCAACGGAGGCAGCGCCCTCGCGGCGAACGGCGTCGCCGCCCTCGCGTTCGTCAACACGTTCCTGGCTCCGATGGGGACGCTCGTCGTCTGGACGCTTCTGGACCTCAGGAGGAGCGGCAAGGCGACCGCCGTCGGCGCCGCAACCGCAATCGTCGTCGGCCTCGTCGCCGTCACGCCGGCGTCCGGCTTCGTGTCGCCGATCGCGGCGCTCGCTCTCGGCTCCATCGCGGCCTTCCCGAGCTACTTCGCAATCCTCTGGCGCGCGCGGACGCGCCTCGACGATTCCCTCGACGTCGTGGCCGCGCACGGTCTAGGCGGAACGGTCGGTGCGCTCCTGACCGGCGTCTTCGCGCAGAAGACCTGGAACGGCACGGCGGACGGCATCCTCTTCGGGAATCCGCGACAGTTCTTCGTGCAGCTCCTCGCTGTGCTCGTCACCATCGTCTTCAGCGCCGGAGCGACGTTCGTCCTCCTGAAGCTCGTGAACCTCGCCGTCCCGCTCAAGGTGGGAACGCGCGAAGAGGGCCTCGGACTCGACGTCAGCCAGCACGGTGAAGAGGCGTACGGCTCGGGCGAGGGCGCGATCCTCGTCCTGCCGGATGCTCGTCTCTCCGTCGCCGTTCCGATCGCGGGCGCCGAGCCCGCTGCTGAAGGAGGCACCACTTGAAACTGGTCATCGCCATCGTCCGTCCGGAGAAGCTGAACGAGGTTCTCGAGGCCCTCTATGCGAATGAGGTGAGGGGTCTCACGATCAGCCGCGTTCAGGGCCATGGAGGCGAGACGGACCGTGTCGAGACCTACCGCGGAGCCACCGTGAAGATGGAGCTTTCGGAGAAGGTGCGTCTCGAGATCGGCGTCTCGGACCACTTCGTCGTGCCCACGGTGCGGGCCATCCTCTCGGCGGCGCGCACCGGAGAGGTCGGCGACGGAAAGGTCTTCGTGCTGCCGGTCGAGAAGGTCTGGCGCATCCGCACGGGCGAGGAAGACCAGGCGGCCGTCACCCCGGTGATCCCGGCTCTTGCCTGAATCCGGTCAAGGCAGACCTTAGCTGGACGACACACCGGGAATCGCGCGGCGAGTCCGCGTTGTGTGCGGTCAGTTTGTTCGCTTCCGCCGCTCGCGGAGAATCGCCCGAGCGGGAGCACCTTCTCCCTCCGCGATGCGAATCGGCAGACAGACGAAGTCCACGGGGCCCGGGCGGACGCGGGAGAGGTCGAGGCCTTCCACGATCCAGATGCCGGCGCGAAGGAGGATCTCGTGGGTCTCGCGCCCGTCGCGGTGGAAGCCGCCGACGGAAAGGTAGTCGATTCCCACGAGCGCGACTTCCCGCTCGGCC
>DATGDV010000384.1:0-8468 GCA_035310685.1 Thermoanaerobaculia bacterium | reverse complement strand
CGGCCAGAAGGCCGAAGAGGGTGCGGACAACGGAGAGTTCGCACGCCTTCTCGCCGAGAGCGAGCGCTCTCTGAAGGAGGGAGAGCTCATCCGGGGCCGCGTGCTTCAGGTGACGAACGACGAGATCCTCGTGGACATCGGCTACAAGTCGGAAGGGATGATTCCCCGCTCCGAGTTCCAGCACGTTCCCGCCGACCGGCTGCCGCACCCGGGACAGGAGATCGAGGCGGTGCTGGAGCGAACCGAGGGCCCGAACGGCTACGTCGTGCTTTCCTGGGAGAAGGCGCGCCGGGGGAGAGCGTGGGACCTCGTCGAGCAGGCCTTCGCGGCGAACGCGCCCATCAGGGGGCGCGTCCTCGAGCGCGTGAAGGGCGGACTCTCGGTCGACATCGGCGTGCGCGCGTTTCTGCCGGGCTCCATCGCCGATTCCCGCCCCCTCAAGAACCTCGACGTCCTGAAGGGCCGCGAACTCGATTTCCGCGTGGTCTCACTGGACAAGAAGCGGGGAAACATCGTCCTCTCGCGAAAAGCGATTCTCGACGAGGCGGCCGAGGTCAAGAAGAAGGAGGCCGCCGCGGCGCTCGCGGACGGCCGGGTCCTGAAGGGGGTCGTGAAGAACCTCACCGACTACGGCGCGTTCGTGGACCTCGGGGGCATCGACGGCCTCCTCCACGTGACCGACATGACCTGGGGGCGCCTCGCGCACCCCTCGGACGCGGTGCACGTGGGGCAGGAAGTCGAGGTCAAGGTCCTCCGGTTCGAGGAGGCGACGGGCCGCATCTCGCTCGGCATGAAGCAGCTGAAGCCCGACCCGTGGCACGATCTGCCCGCCCATTATCCGGTCGGGGCGCGCGTGCGGGGGAAGGTCGTCTCCCTCACGGATTACGGCGCGTTCGTGGAGCTCGAAGAAGGCGTCGAGGGACTGATCCACGTGAGCGAGATGTCCTGGACGAAGCGGGTCAAGAACCCGTCGAAGCTCCTGAACGTGGGCGACACGATCGAGGCCGTCATCGCCGACGTGAACCCCGAGACGCGTCGCCTCTCGCTCTCGCTTCGTGCCACCGAGCCGAATCCGTGGGAACAGCTCGCCGAGAAGTACCACATCGGAGACCGCATCCACGGCACCGTCCGGAACCTGACCGACTTCGGCGCGTTCGTGGAGATCGAGGAGGGCATCGACGGCCTGATCCACGTCTCCGACATGTCCTGGGGCCGCCGCGTGAAGCACCCGTCCGAGGTCCTCAAGAAGGGGGACGAGGTGCAGGCGGTGCTCACGGCGATCGACGTCGAAAACCGGCGGATCAGCCTTTCGATCAAGGAGTTCCGGCCCAACGAATGGGAGGAGTTCGCCGCCCGGCACCAGCCCGGAGACGTCGTGGACGGCACGGTCGCGAAGGTCGCCGAGTTCGGCGTGTTCGTGCGCCTGCCCGAGGGGCTCGAGGGGCTGATGCACGTTTCGGAGACTCCGCTCGGACGCGGGGAGAAGCCCGCCTCGCACTACGCCGAGGGCGAGCCGGTGCGCGTGCGCATCCTCCGGATCGAGCCTCACGAGCAGCGTATCGGGCTTTCGTCCCGCGACGTGGAACAGCCCGCGCCCGAGACGGCCGCGGGAGCCGAGGCTCCTGCGGAGCACCGGGAGGCCGCAAGAGAACCGGCGAAAGGGCCGACTCGGGAGAATCCCGGGCGCTCGCTGAAGGAATCGGTCGAGACCGACGAGAAAGCCGTTCCCGCCGGAACGGACCCGCACGAGTAACGGGAGGACGGCGGTGACAGGCGTCCGGGAGGAGAACGCGTGAAACGTTCGACCGTCGCGTGGATCGTCGCGGCCGTCGCGCTCGCGTTTCTCGTGCTGATCGTCTGCGCCACGGCGCTCGTGTTCGCGCCGCGCGCCGGCACGCCGCCCCTGGCGCTCGGCGGCCGCGTGGGCGTCGTCGATCTCGAGGGGATCATCCTGTCGGCCGACCGCTTCCGCGACATGCTGAAGAGATTCCACGACGCCTCGAACATCAGGGCCGTCGTCGTGCGCATCAACTCTCCGGGCGGAGGCGTGGCCGCCTCGCAGGAGCTCAACAGCGAGCTTCGCCGCTTCCGGCGGGAGACGGGGAAGCCCGTCGTCGTGTCCATGGAGTCGGTCGCCGCCTCGGGCGGGTATTACGCGGCCGTGTCCTCGGACTGGATCGTGGCGAATCCCGGCACGATCACGGGGTCGATCGGCGTCATCATGCAATGGATGAACTACGGGGACCTCCTCGACTGGGCGAAGGTCCGAACCGTCACCCTGAAGAGCGGCGCCCTCAAGGACGCGGGAAACCCGACGCGCCCGCTCACGGACGAGGAGCGGAAATATTTCGAGGACCTCATTTTCAAGCTCCGGGAGCAGTTCCAGACGGCCGTGGCCCAGGGCCGGAAAGGCCGGCTGAAGCCCGATGCGCTCGAGCGGATGGCGGACGGGCGCGTCGTCACGGGCGAGGAAGCTCTCGCCCTCGGGCTCGTGGACGAGATCGGAGATTTCCGCGACGCCGTCGACCGCGCCGCGCGGCTCGCGCATCTGTCCGTGCCCGCCGAGATCTGGCACCCGCGGCCCATCCGGCCGGGGCTCATCGACTTGCTGACGGGAACTTCGGAATCGACGTGGACGGGGCGCCTGCTTTCTGGCGCACCGGTGGGGGGAGGATGGAACGTCTTCTTTCTGTGGTAGGCCGCGCGGAAGGTACGACGACGAAGGCGGACCTGGTCGAGCAGGTCGCTCATGCCACGGATGTCACCAAGAAGCAGGCTGAGGTCATCGTGGACTCGGTCTTCGACGGCATCATCGCCTCGCTGAGGTCCGGTCAGAAGATCGAGCTGAGGGGCTTCGGCAGCTTCCGCTTGCGACAACGGGGGGCGCGGATCGCCCGCAATCCGAAGCGCAGCGGCGTGAAGGTGATGGTGCCGCCGAAACGCGTGCCGTACTTCAAGCCGGGGAAGAAGCTCAAGGAACTCATCAACCAGGCGACTCCCGCCGCGCCCGCCGCGGGGGATGACCGGGTTCCGGGAGCCGGCCCGGGCTGATGGAGAGCTTGTACACGCCGTGGCGCGCGGCGTATCTCGCCGGCGAAGGCGACATCGTCACGGGGTGTCTGTTCTGCGTTCTGCCCGACCGCCGCGACGAGGACGGGCTCATCGTCCATCGGGGCGAGCTGGTGTTCGCCGCCCTGAACCGGTATCCCTACACGAACGGCCATCTCATGCTCGCCCCCTTCGCGCACCGGGGCTCGTTGTCCGCGATGTCCGCTGCCGAGCGGCAGGAGCTCATCGAGCTCGCCGCGATCTCCGAGGAAGTCCTGGCCGAAGCCTATCGGCCTCACGGATTCAACCACGGGCTCAACATCGGCCGCAGCGCGGGCGCGGGCGTCGCCGATCACGCGCACCTGCACGTCGTGCCCCGTTGGGAGGGTGACACGAACTTCCTGTCGGTCATCGGCGCCACGCGAACGATTCCCGAGGAGCTCGGGTTCACGCGCGGGAAGCTCGCCGCCGCGTTCGCCCGCCGGTCGTGAGGCGGCCGGGCGGAGAGCTCGCCCTCCTCGTGCTCGCCTCCGCCGTCCTCCCGGGTCTCGGCCACATCCTGCTCGGCCGTCGCGCTCGCGGAGTCGCGTTTCTCGCTCTCGTTCTCGCGACCGCCGTGGTCGGATTCTCGCTCGAGCCCTGGAACCCGTCCTCGGCCACGTGCGAATACGGGCGCACCTATCTCCTCGTGGCCGCGATCATGCAAGTTCTCCTCGTGCTCGACGTCTTCGAGCGGGCTTCGGGGTGGAGGGAATGATCCTTTCCGATCATTTCCCGCTTCTCGTTCTGCTCGCGTCCTTCCTGGCCGCGTTCTTCGCTCTTCTCTGGAAGGACGATCCCGCCGAGGGGCGGCGTTTCTTCCTGAAAGCCCTCCTCGGCCTCGTGGGCAGCGCCGTGGCCTTCGGCTTCCTTTTCGAGGCGGTGCTGCGTTGAGGCTCCTCGTCGTGGCGGGAGAGGTCTCCGGCGACCAGCATGCGAGCGCGCTTCTCGGGGCCCTCGGGGCGAGGGTCCCGGCGCTCGAGGCCTTCGGCGTCGGGGGCGATGGCTGCAGGAAGGCCGGGATGCGCCTTCTGGCGCATCAGAAGGACCTCGCGGTGGTGGGTCTCGTCGAGGTCCTTGCGAAGCTGCGGTTCGCGCGGCGGCTCATCGGCACGCTCGCGGCGGAGGCCGTGCGGCGGCGGGCGGACGGCGCCGTCCTCATCGACTCGCCGGATTTCAACCTGCGCCTCGCGAAAAAGCTCGTGCGCGCCGGGATTCCCGTCGTCTTCTACGTGTCGCCGCAGGTGTGGGCGTGGCGCAGCTCCCGCGCGGAGACGATCGCGGCCCTGGGCCGCGCGGTTCTCGTCCTGTTCCGCTTCGAGAAGAAGTGGTGGGACGCCCGCGGGCTCGGAGCCAAGGTGAGCTGGGTGGGCCATCCCCTCGTGGATCGCGCTGCCGAAGAGCTGGCGACGCCGGCGCCGCCGGCGCCCGCCGGAGCGCGCCGCGTCGTCCTGATGCCGGGCTCGCGCGCCGGCGAGATCCGCCGCAACCTGCCCGTCCTGCGCGACGCGGTGCGCCTGCTTCGGATGAGCCGATCCGATCTCGAGATCGTTCTCGTGAGGGCCGATTCGATCCCTCCGGATCTCCCGCGCGCCGTGGCGGGAGCGGACATCGATTCCTGGCGCGTCGTCGCGGGCCCGCATCTGGCGCTGCTCGCGGCGTCGGACGTCGTCCTCGTCGCCTCCGGCACCGCGACCGTGGAGGGACTCCTCGCGAACGTGCCGATGGTCGTCGTCTATCGCGTCCATCCGCTGACGTTCTGGCTCGCCCGGCGCCTCGTGAAGGTGCCCTTCGTCGCGATGGCGAACCTCGTGAGCGACGACGGTTCCGGAAAAGGGACCGTCCCGGAGCTCGTGCAGGGCGACGCCACGCCGGAGCGCATCGCGGCGGAAACCGCGAGCTACCTGGACGACCCGGCCCGCTCCGCGAGCACGCGGGCGCGCCTCGCGCGCGGCCTCGAGGAGCTGGGGCCGCCCGGCGCACCGGGGCGAACGGCGGACGCGCTCCTGGCCGCGCTCGCGGCGGTCGCGCCGGAGGGCTCCGCGTGAGCGACTTCCGGCGGCTGCTGCGGATCTTCCGGCCGCACCGGTCCGCGGCTCTCGCCGCCGTCCTCGCCATGCTGGGTGTCGCGGTGTTCACGGGCCTCGTGACGTATCTCTTCGGCCCGCTCTTCGATCAGGTCCTCACGCCGGAAGCGCGGACCGCCGTGATGGCGCACTCCGGCGCCGCTCCGGGCCTCGGTTCGGTGGTCGGCGAGAAATCCGTCGTGAGGCGCACGGCGGTCGCGAAGGCGCTCGACGGGGGGCTCGCCTCCCTCGAGGCGGCGCTCGGCGTCACGGAGAGAACGCGCGCCTTCGTCCTGCCCCTTCTCCTCCTCGCGGCGTTCGTCCTCAAGAACCTCTGCGCGTTCGTCGCGGAATACCGCTTCAACGCGGTGGGTCTCGCGTTCGTGAGGGACCTGAGGAGATCGCTCTACGAGAAGATCCTCGGCCAGTCCGGGGCGTTCTTCGCGCGGCACCCTTCCGGCGATCTCATCGCGCGGGTGACCGGCGACGTCGACCGCGTGCAGAGCCTTTTTGGGACAGACCTCGCGGATCTCGTGCAATCCCTCGCGACGCTGGCCGTCCTCCTCTTCGTCGTCGTCTCGCTTTCGCCTCAGCTCACGCTGGTCGCGCTCCTCATCACGCCCGCGATCGTCGTGCCGGTCGTCCTCATCGCCACGCGCCTCCGCTCTCTCTCGCGGTCGGCGCGCGAGCGCATGGGGGATCTCACGGGGGTCCTGTCCGAAACGATCCGGGGCGCCCGCGTCGTCCAGGCGTACGGCGCCGAGGCCTGGGAGAGCGAGCGCTTCTCGGAGGTGAACGAGCGCACGTTCCGGCTCGCGCGCAAGGGCGCGCGCGTCATGGCGTTCTCGTCGCCCCTCGTCGAGACGGCCTCCGTACTCGCCTTCCTGCTCCTCCTGGGATACGCGACGGCGCGGATCACGGCGGGCAAGATGACGCTCGGGACGTTCATCTCGTACGGCGTGGGGCTCGCGATGATGTACCAGCCCTTCAAGCGCGCGACGCGCACGAATCTCGCGCTCCAGCACGCGCTGGCATCCGCCCGGCGGCTCTTCGAAGTGCTCGACGCGCCGAACGACGTCGTGGACCGTCCCGGTGCGAGGCCGCTCGCGGGCCTGGGCCGCGAAATCGTCTTCGAGGCCGTCTCCTTCGCGTACGGGGAGGGCGAACCCGTTCTCGAGGGCGTGGACCTCACCCTTCGGCGCGGCTCGGTCACCGCGCTCGTCGGTCCCTCCGGCGCCGGAAAATCGACGCTCGCCGCGCTGCTGCCGCGCTTCATGGATCCGACGGCCGGCCGCGTCGCGCTCGACGGGATCGACCTTCGCGACGTGACGCTCGCGTCGCTTCGCGCGCACATCGGCCTCGTGACCCAGGACGTCGTTCTCTTCGACGAGACCGTGCGGCGCAACGTCGCCTACGGACGCCCCGACGTCGCCGAAGCGGACGTCCGCGGGGCGCTCGCGGCCGCGAACGCCCTCGCGTTCGTCGACGCTCTGCCCGACGGTCTCGACACGCGGGTGGGGGAAGGCGGCGCGCGCCTCTCGGGCGGCCAGCGGCAGCGGCTCGCGATCGCGCGCGCGCTCCTCAAGGACCCTCCGATCCTCGTCCTCGACGAGGCCACGTCCGCGCTCGACGCCGAGAGCGAACGGGCCGTGCAGGAAGCTCTCGATCGTCTGATGGCCGGGCGCACCGTCCTCGTCATCGCGCACCGGCTCTCGACCGTGCGCCGCGCGGACCAGCTCGTCGTGCTGGACGCGGGCCGAATCGTGGAGCGCGGCCGCCACGCAGACCTCCTCGCGGGCGGAGGGTTGTATCGTCGCCTTCACGACCTGCAGGTTTTCGAGCCGGCGGGCGAAGCCGCGGCCGTGGGGAGCAACGGATGAAGTCGATGACCGGATTCGGCCGTGCGGCCGCGGCGCTGCCGGACGGCACCGAGTTGAACGTCGTCGTGCGGGGCGTGAACCACCGCTTCCTGGACGTCGCCGTGAAGCTCCGCGACGAGTACGCCTCGGCGGAGCCCGCGATCCGGAAGGTCGTCGCCGCCGTGGCGGCGCGCGGTCACATCGACGTTCTGATCAGGACGACGCGCCCGGCGGGCACGGGGACGGGGCCGGCGGCCCGACTCGACATGGCGGCGGCGGAGCAGTACGCAAAGGCGTGGAGAGAAGATTCTTCGAAACGGGGGTTGCCGGGTGAGCTCTCTCCGCGCGACCTCCTCGGTCTGCCGGGCGTCGTCCGGCAGGAAGAGGCCGCGCCAGGCGATGACACCTTCGAAGAAATCTTCGTCTCCTTGGTCGAAAGGGCGCTTGCCGATTTCGACGAGAGCCGCTCGCGGGAAGGCGGAGCTCTCTCTCTCACCTTCGAAGAAATCCTTCGCCGAATCGACAAGGGCATTTCGCTTCTCGACGCAGCACGGGCGGGGATCTCGGACCGCATCGCCGCCTCGCTTCGCGAGCGCATCGCGAAGCTCGCCGCCGGCGTCCCGCTCGACGAGGCGCGGCTGGCGCAGGAGGTCGCGCAGCTCGCCGACCGCGCCGACATCACCGAGGAGATCGACCGCATGAAAGCCCACGTCGCGGAGATCCGGCGACTGCTCGCGTCGGCGGGACCCGTCGGCCGGCGCCTCGACCATCTCGCCCAGGAGCTCCACCGCGAGGTGAACACATCCGGGGCCAAGGTGCGGGAGGTCGGAGCCACGAAACTCGTCCTCGACCTGAAATCCGACCTCGAAACCTTCAAGGAACAGGTTCAGAACGTCGAATGAGGCGCACGCGATGACCCGGGGCGACCTCTTCATCGTCTCCTCGCCTTCGGGAGCCGGCAAGACGACGCTCATCCGGCGCGTGCTCGAGGACCCGCGCATCGGCGGCACGCTGCACTTCTCGGTATCGCACACGACCCGCCCGCCGCGGGCGGGCGAGCGCGACGGAATCGAGTATCACTTCGTGGACGAGGGCGCCTTCCGCGCGATCGAGGTGAGCGGCGGGTTCCTCGAGTGGGCCGTCGTGCACGGGAACCTCTACGGCACGTCGCGCGCGGAAGTGGAGCCGCGCCTCGAGAGAGGCCTCGACGTCCTCCTCGACATCGACGTCCAGGGAGCGCGCCAGGTGCGCTCCCACGTGCCCGACGCCGTGAAGGTGATCGTCTTCCCGCCCTCCCGCGAGGTCCTCGAGGCGCGCCTCAGGGCCCGGGCCTCCGACGCCCCGGAAGAGGTCCGGCGGCGGCTCGCGGCGGCCCGCAAGGAGATGGAAGAGTGGGGTGAGTTCGACTATGCGATAATCAACGAGGATCTGGAGGCCGCGGTGGACGAGCTTCGCT
>DATGDV010000383.1:0-5469 GCA_035310685.1 Thermoanaerobaculia bacterium | reverse complement strand
CGCGCCGAGGACGACGCCGACGCTCTGGAGAAGGTGCGCGACATCGTCTCCCATCTCGGAGCCGTCCCGGAGGCGGGGGCCGGCCGCGTCGCGCCCGAGGAGCCCCGGTATCCCGCGGACGAGCTCTACGGAGTCGTGCCGAAAGACCTCCGCAGGCCGTACGACGTGCGCGAGATTCTCGCTCGGATCCTCGACGGGTCGCGTTTCCACGAGTTCAAGCCGCGGTACGGGGCCACGCTCGTCACGGGCTTCGGCCACGTTTCGGGCTTTCCCGTCGCCGTTCTCGCGAACAACGGCGTTCTCTTCTCCGAGTCGGCGCTCAAGGCGACACACTTCATCGAGATGGCGTGCCAGCGCGAGGTCCCCCTCGTCTTCTTCCAGAACATCACGGGCTTCATGGTGGGCAAGGCGTACGAGCAGGGAGGCATCGCGAAGGACGGCGCGAAGATGGTGCATGCGGTCGCGAACGCCGCCGTTCCGAAGTTCACGCTTCTCGTGGGAGGCTCGTTCGGCGCGGGAAACTACGGGATGTGCGGGCGCGCCTACCAGCCTCGCTTTCTCTGGACGTGGCCGAACTCCCGGATCAGCGTGATGGGAGGCGAGCAGGCGGCGGACGTTCTCGCGACCGTCAAGGACGATCAGCGCGTCCGGGAAGGACAGGCGAAGATGACCGATGTGGAGCGGAACGCGTTCCGGAACCCCACGCTGGAGAAGTACGAGATCGAAGGGAATCCCTTTTTCGCCACGGGGCGGCTCTGGGACGACGGGATCCTCGACCCGGTCGAGACGCGCCGCGTCCTCGCGCTCGGTCTTTCGGCCGCCGCGAACGGACCGCGCCGCGAGACGCGCTTCGGCGTGTTCCGGATGTAGACATGACGCGCTCTCCCCTTCCGCTCCTTCTCGCCGTTCTCCTGCCTCTTTCGTCGAGAGCGGACCAGCGTCACGGCTGCGGGACGGTGGACGCCCTCGAGGTGACATCCCTGACCCGGACGAGGGTCACGGCGTTTCTGCGCACGTCCCTTCCCGACACGGCCGAAGGGGGCAGGCAGAAATTCGCGGGCGAGATCGCCGTGGCGAACACCGCGCTCCCGATCGCCCCGTCGCTGACCGCGATGGTCCAGCAGGGGCCCTCCGGAAACGCCGTCGTCCTGCTCGTGGACCTCGAGCTCGCGAAGATTCCGCAGGCGCTTCTCACGCGGGTCCATCCGCTCGCGCTCGACGTGACGCTGAACGGCTCTCTCGCGGGCGGCGCCGGGGCGCCCGTGCCCGTCTGCGCGGCGGGAGTTCTCAAGGTCGGCACGCCGGACGTGCGGACCTCGGCGCCGATCGGAGCGTCCCTCGCGGGCTTTTCCGGTGCGCGCTTCACGGGCTTCTCGCTGACCGAGGTCGAAGGGCAGGCGACGGCGACGTTCTTCAACCCGCTCTCGTTTCCTCTCGACGTGAAGGATCTCGTCTACTCCGTGTGGGCGGGGGACCGGAAGGTCGCGGAAGGCGAGCGCCATGGCGTGAGGCTGCATCCCGGCCGCGAGAATGCCGTCGAGCTTCCGATCACCGCCCCGAACGCCGATCTCTTGTCCGCCCTCGGCGGCGCGATGGCCAGCGGCGGCCGCGTGGCCGGAAGGCTCGTCGCGCGGGTCTCCCTGCGCGTCGGCAAGGATCAGGTTCTCACGGTGCCGCTCGACCTTCCCGGATCGATACAGGTGATTCGATGAGCGATTCCGGCGTCCTTCTCGAGCGCGCGTCCGATCCGCGGATCGCGCGCCTCATCCTGAATCGTCCCGCCCGCCGTAACGCCTTCGACGGCGAGCTCGTGGCCCTCCTGCAGCGTGCCATGCGAGAGCTGGCGTCGGACGCGACGACGCGCGTCGTCGAGCTCTCCGGCGCGGGCAAGACTTTCTGCGCCGGCGCCGACATCGACTGGATGAAGAAGGTCTCGGGCTTCACGATGCAGGAGAACCTTCGCGACTCGGCCGAGCTGGCGTCCCTCTTCCGGTCTTTCGACGAGCTGCCGAAGCCGATCGTGGCGCGCGTCCAGGGGGCGGCGCTCGGAGGGGGGACCGGCCTCGTCGCCGTCTGCGACGTCGTCGTGGCCGCCGAGAACGCGATCTTCGGCACGACCGAGGTCAGGATCGGAGTCATTCCCGCCGTCATCTCGCCCTATCTGGTGCACAAGGTCGGGGAATCGCGCGCGCGGGCCTGGTTCGTCACGGGAGAGCGCGTCTCGGCTGAGGAGGCCCTGCAGGCCGGCCTCGTGCACCGCGTCGTCCCGGAGAGGGAGCTCGGCACGGCGACGCGGATGATCCTCGACGCGATCCTGCTGGGCGGGCCCGAAGCCGTGGCCGAGGCCAAGCACCTGGTGCAAGCCGTCGCCACGATGTCGCTGCGGGACGCCACGAACGTCGCGATCCAGCGTCTGGGCGAGCGCCGCGCCTCGGCCGAGGGACGGGAAGGCCTCGCGGCCTTCCTCGAGAAGCGCAGGCCGTCCTGGGCGACGGAGCCGGCCGCGAAGAAGCCGTGACGCAGCCGTGACGAAGCCACGGCGGCTCGGCCCCGTGCTCGTCGCGAATCGTGGCGAGATCGCCGTCCGCGTGATCCGCGCGTGCCGGACAGCCGGCCTCCAGGCCGTGGCGGTCTATTCCGACGCGGACCGCGAAGCGCGCCACGTCGCTCTCGCGGACGCGACCGCGCACATCGGTCCTGCGCCCGCTCGCGAATCGTACCTTTCGATTCCGCGCCTCCTCGCGGCGGCCCGCGAGACCGGCTGCGGCGCGGTCCACCCGGGCTACGGGTTTCTCTCGGAGAACGCGGATTTCGCGCGGGCGGTCGAGAAGGCGGGAATGATCTGGATCGGCCCGCCGCCCGAGGCGATGGAAGCGATGGGGTCGAAGATCTCTGCGAGAGAGAAAATGAGGGCGGCGGGTGTTCCCGTCGTTCCGGGCGCGCTTATCGAACCGTCCGAAGAGCACCGGGAGATTACTTCGAGTGGTGAAGAGGTTGGGGCGCGCGGCGCCGCGCGTCGAGTCGGTTCGCCTCATCCCGCAACCTCTGGCACCTTCGAAGAAATCCCCTCTTCGGTTCTCTCTCTCGGTTTCCCCGTCGTCGTGAAGGCATCCGCTGGCGGTGGCGGAAAAGGCATGCGCATCGTGCGCGACGCGGCCTCTTTTTCCGAAGCAATGATTTCCTGCCGCCGCGAGGCAGTCGCCGCCTTCGGCGACGGCACCGTCTACGTCGAGAAATACCTCTCATCGCCCCGGCACATCGAGGTGCAGGTCTTCGGCGACACGCACGGGAACGTCGTCGCGCTCGGCGAGCGCGAGTGCTCGCTCCAGAGGCGCCACCAGAAGGTGATCGAGGAATGCCCCTCGTCCGCCGTGACGCCGGAGCTTCGCGCGCGCCTCCAGAGCGCCGCCTGCGACGCGGCGCGCGCCGTGGGCTACGTGAACGCGGGAACGGTCGAGTTCCTGCTCGAGCCCTCCGGCAGGTTCTATTTCCTCGAGATGAACACGCGGCTTCAGGTCGAGCATCCGGTGACGGAGGAGGCCTTCGGCGTGGACCTCGTCGCCCTGCAGCTGCGGGTCGCCGCCGGCGAGCCGCTGCCCGAGCTTCCCTCCGCGCCATCGGCGCACGCGATCGAGGCGCGCGTCTACGCGGAGGATCCCGACGCGGGATTCCTTCCGCAGGCCGGACGCCTCCTGGCATGGGTCGAGCCTTCGGGGCCGGGAGTGCGCGTCGACTCCGGCGTGACGGCCGGCGGCGAGGTGGACGTTCACTACGACCCCCTGCTCGCGAAGATCGTCGCGAAGGGACGGGATCGCGAGGAGGCCCGGAAGCGGCTCGCGGGGGCGCTCGGCGAGACGATCGCCCTCGGGGTGACGACGAATCTGTCGTGGTTGAAACGGTTGCTCGAGGCCGCTCCTGTCGTCCGCGGCGAGCTGCACACCGGCCTCGTCGAGACGCTCTCGCTCCCCGCGCTTCCGCCTCCCCCGGACGAGGTCTTCGAGGCCGCCGCGTGGGTGCTTTCCCGCGCCGCGTCCGAGCCCGGAGGACGCCCGGCGCGCGGCGCGCTTTCGAGCCCGTTCGAGGGACGATTTCGCATGGGTGGCGCGTGAAGCTGCGCGACCTGCGAACGGGAGAGGAGCGCGAGGCGACCGGGCTCGTTCTTCCCGGCGCGGTCGCCGCGCGCGACGGCAACGTCGCGTGGGTGTGGCTCCGGGGCGAAACGTATCGCCTGTCGTCCGCGGGCGTGCGCCGCGCGGCGCGCGGCGGCGAGGAGACGGCCTCGCTCGAGGCTCCGATGCCCGGCCGGATCGTGGCCGTGCGTGTGGCCTCGGGCTCCTCCGTCGCGAAAGGCGACGTCCTCGTCGTCGTCGAGGCGATGAAGATGGAGCACGCCGTGCGCGCCCCCAGGGATGGCGCCGTGAACCGAGTCCTCGTGTCCGAGGGGCAGATGGTCGGTCTCGGCGAGCTCCTCGTGGAGATGGCGTGAACGCGGCACGCGTCACGGTCGTCGAGGTCGGACCGCGCGACGGGCTTCAGAACGAGGCGACCACGGTCCCGACGGACGTGAAGGTCGCGTTCGTGGACGCGCTCTCGGCGACGGGGCTCTCCGTCGTCGAGGCGACGGCCTTCGTCTCGCCGAAGTCGATCCCGCAGCTCGCCGACGGAGAGGACGTCTTCCGGCGGATCGCGAAGCGCCCGGGCGTGCGTTATCCGGTCCTCGTCCCGAACGAGAAGGGACTCGACCGGGCCGAGGCGGCGGGCGCGCGCGAGATCGCGGTGTTCACGGCAGCCTCGGAGACGTTCAACCGAAAGAACATCAACGCGTCGGTCGACGAGTCGTTCGCGCGCTTCTCGCCCGTGATCCGTCGCGCGCGCGCGGCGGGGATGCGCGTGCGCGGATACATCTCGTGCGCCTTCGGGTGCCCGTACGAAGGCGCGATTCCGCCGGCCGCGCCCGCTCGCGTCGCCCGGAGGCTGCTCGACGCGGGCTGCGACGAAGTTTCCGTCGGCGACACGATCGGCGTCGGCGTTCCCACAGGGGTCACCGAGGTCGTCGGGCGCTGCGTGGACGCCGGCGTGCCCCTCGCGCGCCTGGCGCTCCATTTCCACGACACGCGCGGCACGGCGCTCGCGAACGTGGCCGAAGGGCTGCGGCAGGGCGTGCGGATCTTCGACTCTTCGGCGGGCGGCCTGGGCGGCTGCCCGTACGCACCGGGTGCGGCGGGCAACGTCGCCACGGAGGACCTCCTGTACCTTCTGCACGGCATGGGCTACGAGACGGGAGTGGATCTGCCGCTGGTCGCGGCGGCCACCCGCGCGCTGTCGAGCGCGATTGCGCGGCGTCCGGCGTCGCGCGTCTACCAGGCTCTCGAGTCGGCTCGCGGGCCGCGGCCGGTGTAAACTGGGACGACACCGGCCCCTGCGAGGAGATCGAATGCCGCATCGGATTCTCTTGGCGGACGACAGTCT
>DATGDV010000382.1:0-2269 GCA_035310685.1 Thermoanaerobaculia bacterium | reverse complement strand
GTTGGCCGTGGGCGTCCCGCCGCGGGCCGCGAGGGCTGCCGGAGGGCCTGAAAAAACGACGCGGCCGCCCGCCGGCCCGCCGCCGGGGCCCAGCTCGATCAGCGTGTCGGCGCGGGCTAGGAAGCCCGTGTGATGCTCCACGGCCACGATCGAATGGCCCGCCGCGAGAAGCCTCCGGAAGACCGCGAGCAGGACGTCGACGTCTGAAGGCGCGAGCCCGGTCGTCGGCTCGTCGAAGATGAAGAGCACCGGCTCGTCCGGCCCGCCGCCCCTCAGGAACGAGGCGATCTTCAGGCGCTGTGCCTCGCCGCCCGAAAGAGTCCCGGTGGACTGGCCGAGCGTCAGATAGGAAAGCCCCGCTTCCGCGAGCGGCTGAAGCCGGTCCGCGATCGCCCGCACGTCGGCAAAGAGCTCGCGCGCCTCCTCGACGGTCGTCGCGAGAAGCTCGTCCACGTTTCGGCCTCGCAGCCGCACCTCCAGGACTTCGGGCTTGAATCTTCGCCCGTCGCACACGTCGCACACGACCGTCACGTCGGCGAGGAACTGCATGTCCACCGTGACGACGCCGGCGCCCTCGCAGCGCTCGCACCTTCCGCCGGGGGCGTTGAAGCTGAACGCACCTTTTTCGAGGCCTCGCGCCTTCGCGGCCCCCGTGCGGGCGAGAAGCGTCCGGATCTCGTCCCAGGCTTTCGTGTACGTGGCCGCATTCGAGCGGGAAGAACGCCCGAGCGGCGACTGGTCGACGAGGATCACGTCCGAGACCCGGTCGAGCCCCTCGATCGCGTCGTGATCGCCCACCTCGTCCACGCCCGGGAGGAGCCCCTTCCCCATGCGCTGCCGGGCGCCGGCCGCGAGGACGTCCACGACGAGCGACGACTTCCCCGAGCCCGACACCCCGGACACCGCCACGAGCTGGTGGAGCGGGAAGTCGACGGAGATGTTCTGGAGGTTGTTTGCTCGGGCACCGACGACGCGGATCGACGCGCCGAAGGCGCGCGGCGTTTCCGCCGCGAGAAGGTCGCTCGCCGCAGCTGGGAGATACGGCTTGGGCTCTCTCCCTCTTGCCGAAGCAAGAATTTCTTCTCTTTCCTCCGTTTCCCTTTTCAACGACCTCCCCGTCGCCGTGTCCGCCTTTTCCAGCTCCCCCGGCGCGCCTTCAAAAACGAGCCTCCCGCCCCGCGCTCCCGCGCCCGGCCCGAGGTCGATGATGTGATCGGCCGCGCGGATGACATCCGTGTCGTGCTCGACGGCGACGACGGCGTTGCCGCCGGCCGCGAGGCGCCCCAGGACGCCGAGGAGCCGTCGCGTGTCGCGCGGATGGAGGCCGACCGTGGGCTCGTCGAGGACGTAGAGCGTGCCCGTGAGGGCATTGCCGATCGCGGCACCGAGCTGGATCCTCTGGGCCTCGCCGCCCGAAAGCGTGCGCATCGTCCGCGAGAGCGTGAGATACCCGAGTCCGATCTCGACGAGCGTTTCGACGCGGCGACGGAGATCCTCGACGAGGGACGCCCCCCGCGCGCGCTCTTCCGCGCCGGGGAGAGCGCCGGCCAGAAACACGAGCAGCTCGTCGAGCGTGAGCGCGGCGACCTCGGCGATCGTCCTCCCCGAGAGCGTGACGGCGAGCGCCTCGCTCCTCAGCCGGGCGCCGCCGCAGGCGGGACAGCGCGTGTAGCCGCGATACCGCGAAAGCAGGACCCTCACGTGCACCTTGTATCTCTTCTTTTCGAGGTACTTGAAGAGGCCTTCGACGCCGTACCACTCGCCCGAGCCTTTCCAGACGACGTCGCGCTCGCGCTGAGAGAGCATGCTCCACGGCACGTCCCAGCGGAGCTTGTGGCGCCGCGAAACTGCCTTCAGATCGTCGTAGGCGCTCTCGTACGCGGGCGAATTGAACGGCGCGATCGGCCGCTCGCGGAGGGTCTTCGTCGGATCCGGGATGACACGCGCCGCGTCGATTCCCGTCACGCGCCCGAAGCCCTGGCACGTCTCGCACGCGCCCCGCGGCGAGTTGAAGGAGAAGAGAGCGGGAACGGGATCCGTGAACCGCCGCCCGCACACGTCGCACACGAGGCCGCGAAAAAAGCGGCGGGCCGAGGCGAGGCCCTCTCCGAACTTCAGGGCCAGTAGCTCGCCGTCACCGGCGTCGAATGCCATTGAAAGTGAAGAAAGAATCTCCGGATCCGAGGCACTGAGCACGTGGCGCCCAATGAGCAGCGGAAAGGGCGAAGGGATTTCTTTCTGATATTCGGCGGCTGCATTTGCAGCCGCC
>DATGDV010000381.1:0-3653 GCA_035310685.1 Thermoanaerobaculia bacterium | reverse complement strand
GCAGGAACGCTCCGACCCCGGGCGCGATCTCCTGCTCCACGTTCAGCCCGAAGCCGTATTTCGATCTTCCCTCCGCGCGCGTCGAGACGACGTCCGGGGCGGAAGGCGAGAGCGCGAGCGCGTCGCGGTAAACGCCCATCCGCGCGTGGTTCCAGAACGCGAGGAGCCTCACGGCTCCGGACCGTCCCGAGAGGGAATGCCGATGGACGATTTCGGCCGCGTCGCCGTGAGCGTGCGCGACGTCATGGTCGAACTCGAGACCGTTCGCCTCGCGGGGCTCCAGGAAAGAACCGAGCCTGAGCGCCCAGCGGTCGAGGACGAGCTCGAGCGCGATTCCCCACGTGTAGCCGCGCGTATCCGCCGGATAATCCCAAGCGGCGTTCGCCCAGAGCGACCAGTTGTTGAACTGTGTGCGCGGCTCGTGCGCATACGCGTTGTCGTCGAACACGTCCGTGCCCGAGATCTTCCCGAGCGTCACGACGGCCCGGCGCGACGGAACGCTCCCGGCGAGGCGGTTCTCTTCGTCCTCCTGCTTCTCGAAGCCCCCGCCGAGCGCGAACGTCTGGCGCAGGAAGAGGCGCGCGAGATTTCCCTTGAGCTCCGTGCTGTCGACGCGGTACGTCTCGCCGTTCGGCGGGGCCGCGAGCCCGAGGACGCGGCTCAACCCCTGCCCCGCGATCGCCTCCACGTTCACGAAGGCTTCTCCGCCGGTCCAGAGGCGGCGGCCGAGGAAGACGGTCGCCGTGAAGGAGCCGCGCGTCTCGCTCCGATCCCGGAAGCTGTTCGGCCCCTCGTACGGGGCGGAAAAGGTCCCGTGCGTCTGGACCTGGTACGTCGCCTGCGCGTGCAGGGACCATCCGCCGCCGGACGGAAGCGGCGCCTCCTCGGCGAAAGCCGGCGCACTCAGCACGAGCATCCAGAGGAGGACGGGCCGGCTCACGAGCGCTTAATTCTAGACGGGGGCCGCGGTCGCGGCCGCGACGCCGCCGGACTCGAACTCTAGTACAGTCGGTTTCGTGAGCGACGCTCCCGCCTACGTTCCCCTCGCACGCAAATGGAGGCCCCGCACGTTCGCGGACGTCGTGGGACAGGACGAGATCGTCCGCGCCCTCACGAACGCGGTTTCCGCCGACCGGCTCGCGCACGCGTACCTTTTCTCGGGGCCGCGCGGCGTCGGAAAGACGACGACCGCGCGCCTCCTCGCCGCGGCGATCAACTGCAGCTCCTCGGACCGCCCGACGGCGACGCCGTGCGGCAGGTGCGCGTCGTGCGTGGAGGTGCTGGAAGGCCGCTCGCTCGACACCCTGGAGATCGACGGAGCCACGCACGGGAAAGTGGATCAGGCACGGGATCTCATCGAGGTCGTGGCGTACGCGCCGTCCCGCGACCGGCGAAAGGTGTTCATCATCGACGAGGTCCACGCGATCTCCGCGGCCGCCTTCCAGGCTTTGCTGAAGACCCTCGAAGAGCCGCCGGCTCATGCGGTCTTCATCCTGGCGACGACCGAACGGCACAAGATCCCCGCGACCATCCTGTCGCGCTGCCAGCGCTTCGACTTCCGGCGCCTCACGGACGACGAGGTCGCCGGACGCCTCGAGGACATCGCCCTCCGCGAGGGCTTCGAGGTCGCCGACCCGGGGCAGGAGGCGACGGGAACGAAGCCCGTCGTCGAGCGGGCGGCGCTCGCGGCGCTCGCTGCGGCGGCGACGGGCAGCCTGCGCGACGGGCTCTCGCTCTTCGACCAGGCGGCCGCGCGCTCCGGTGGCGGCGTGCGGGCGGAGGACGTCTCGGCGCTCCTCGGCGCTCCCGACCGCACGGCGCTCGTCACGCTTCTCGGGGCAGTGCTGGCCTCCGACCGGATCGGGGTCTTCAAGGGCTGCGCCGAGCTCGAGGCCGCGGGCGCCGAGCCGCGGACCACGCTCCACGACCTCACGGCGCTCGTGCGCGGCGCCGTGCGCCTCGCAGCCGACCCGGCGGCGCCGCCGCCGGCCGGGCTCTCGGAAGAGGGCGCCGAGCGCGTGCGGGAGTTCGCGCGGCTCACGCCCTACCCGACGCTGCTCCGTCTCCTTTCCCTCCTGTCCGAATCTGACGGGACCCTGCGCCGCTCGGACGTGCCCGCTCTCGCGTTCGAGGTCCTTCTCCTGAGGCTCGCCGAGCTGCCGCGGCTCGTGCCGATTGAGGAGGTTCTGGCTGGGAAGGTCCCCGTGCCACCCACAGGGCCCGGCGCGACGAGCGGCGGCACCGCAGCGGGCAGCGCCGGAGGATTTTCTTTGAAAGGTGACATGGCCGCGGGGCGCGGCGCAACGGCTTCGCGAACGAGCGACGCCCCTGCATACAGCCCCGTCCCCTCTCCCCCTTCCAAGAAAACTGCGGACGCTGCCGGCGCTGTGGCAATGCACGCGAGTGACACCGCGGCACACGGCTCGGTCCCCTCTTTCCCTTCTAAGAAAACTACGGACGATGCGTCTGCGCCGCCAAAGCACGCGGCGGGCAGACGTCCCGGTTCGCCCTCCGAAGCAGAAGATTCTTCTTCGGACGTTCCCCGGTTCGTCGGCCTGACGCCGCTGGAGATCGTTCCCGACCCGATGCCGACGCCCGATCCGGCAGGTGCATTCAGGGCGGCCGTCGAGAAGAGACACTCGCAGCTCGGCGCCGTCCTCGAGGACGCTTCGATCCGGCTCGAGGGCAAGGACGTTCTGATCTCGCTCGACCCGCCGAGCGTCGTGACCGAGAAGCGCCTTGCCGAGCCCGTGATGGCGAAGGTGCTCGAGGAGGCCGCGATCGCCGTCCTCGGGAAGGGGGCGAAGGTGATCGTCGAGAGCGTCGCGCCGCCTGCCGGCGATCTCACGGCGGCCGCGGCCGTGGCCGACCCCCAGACGCTCGAGAGAGAGCACCTGAAGATGAAGGTCGCGGCCGACGAGCGCGTCAAGCGGATGATGGATCTCTTCGGCGGCGAGATCGCCGAGGTGAAGCGCGACGGCGGCCCCGACCGGGCGAAGGGCCGCTAGAACGTGGCCGGCCTCCCGGCGTTCGACCGGCTCGTGGCGGCGCTCGAGAAGCTGCCGGGCATCGGGCCGAAGAGCGCGCGCAGGCTCGCCTATCACCTCCTGGCCGCTCCCGAGCACGACGCCGGGACGCTCACGACCGCGCTCGCCGAGGCCCGGGCGCGCACGCGCTCGTGCTCGGTCTGCCATGCCCTCACCGAGGCCGACCCGTGCGCGATCTGCTCGGACCCGTCGCGCGACCGTCGCCTCCTCGCGGTCGTGGAGGACGCGGCCGACGCGGACGTCCTCGAGAGGACACACGAGTTCCGGGGCCGCTACCACGTGCTGGGCGGAGCTCTCGCGCCACTGCGCGGAATCGGTCCCGACGACCTCAACGTCGCCGACCTCCTCGCGCGCGTCGAGCCTCCGGCGCCCGGGGGGGGAGTGGAAGAGGTCGTTCTGGCGACGAATCCGAACGTCGAGGGCGAGTCCACGGCCCTGTACCTGGCCCGCCGGCTCAAGCCTCTCGGCGTGAAAGTGACCCGTCTCGCTCTGGGCCTTCCGGTGGGTGCCGCGCTCGAATTTGCGGACGAAGTGACCCTCGGGAGGTCCCTCGCGGGCCGCCGGGAGATCTGATCGGTTAGACTTGCGTGTAAAAGCGCATGTCGG
>DATGDV010000380.1:0-3715 GCA_035310685.1 Thermoanaerobaculia bacterium | reverse complement strand
ATATCCGTCCATCGAAGGATGGGGCGGAATCTTTCTCGGGCTCGCCGGCCACCCGTCCGGCATCCTCCTCTACAACGCGCGGCACCTCCGGGCGCTGTCGATCGGCGAGATCCTCGCGCGGGCGGGCTACCGGCGCGAGCTCGTGGCGGCGACGAGCACCGCATTCGAGAAGATGGAGGACTGGTACGCGCGCTGGTTCGACGACGTACGCTACGACCCATCGGAAACGACGGACGAGGTCCTCGCGACAAAGACGATCGACCTCCTCGGCGCCGCCCGTGAAAAGCCGCTCTTCCTGACCCTTTTCACGATCGCGACGCACCCGCCGCTGTACCGGCCTCCCGACGCGCCGGCGCCGAAGACGCCGCGCGAGGCTTATCTGGCGGCTCTCGGGTACACGGACCGCCAGCTCGGCCGCATCTTCGAGGCATTGCGAGCGACGCCGCGCGGGCGCGACACGATCGTGCTCGTGGTGGGCGATCACGCGACGCCGAATCCGTGGCAGGCGATTCGCCTTCCGCGCCTCGGCACGCCGAACGCGGGCGAGAACTGGACGACCCTCCTCGTGGCGGCGAAAGGTCTTTCCGGCGGGACGCTGCGGCCCGAGCTCACGTCGCAGCTCGACGTCGCGCCGACGCTTCTCGGCCTCCTCGGGCTCGACGTCTCGAATCATTTTCTCGGTCGCGATCTCCTCACGGCGCCTCCACCGCCGCCACAGGGCGTCCTCGCGTTGCGCTTCCACGGTCTCGCGGCGTTCGAAGGGCCGTACCTCTACCAGGCTCGCCTGGACGATCCCGCGTTCCAACAGAAGTGGCGCTGGGAGGTCTACGAGAAAGAGGCCGACGCCGCGAACGGCGACTACCACCATGGCATCCAGGAGACTCTCTCGAGCGCCGATCGCGAGAGGATCGCGGGCTTCAAGCGGATGGCACGCGCGTGGGGCGCCGTTCTCGACGACGACCGCGTGATGCCTCCGCGCTGACCTCGCTTCAGCGCGCGGCGTTCGTGGCGCGAGCCCTTCGCGCCCGGCGGCGCTCCTTCAGCCACGCGCGGGCCTTCAGCCACGTACGCTCGAATTTCGGATTGTGCTGGCGGAAACGCCTCACCTTGCGCTGCACCCACCGGCTCTCGACGTAGAGAATCGCGGCGCCGGCGATGCCGAACGGCCAGCCCTGAATCACGGGAAGGAGGCCCCCGACGAAACCGAGCGTGAGCAGCGCCCAACCGAGGGTGAGGAGCGCGATCCGCACGGGCCGGCTCCGCCGCCTGCCGAGCCCGCGCGTCGGGACGGGCCGGTCGCTCATGGCTTTTTCGGGAAGATGCCCCGGCGCGCGTCGCGGACGATCCGCTTGGCTTCTTCCGAAAAGCTCTTCGAGATCATCCAGTCCAGGAATCCCGGGTGCTTTTCGGCGACCTCCTCGAGCCTCTTGCCGCGGTGCTCGCTGAACGCCAGGACGATCTCTCCGTCCCGCCACAGGAAGCGCTTGTCGGGATCGGCGAACCGGCCCTCGGGCGGCCGGGAGAGCTCGTGCAGCGCGGCGAGGTCGCGCGGAAGGTCGGCGTAGCGCCGGAACTGGCCGGCGAGGACTTCCGCGGACGCGATGGCGTCGGCGAGCGCCGAGTGCGCTCCAATGTGCTCGCGCCCGGCGAAAAAACGCACGGCAGCGGCGAGGTCGCGCGGCTCCTTCCGGAAATAGATCGTCTGCATGTCCACGATGCGCCGGTTCTCCAGCGGAAACACGAGATTCGCGAGCTCGAACTCCCGCACGAGCACGGGCACGTCGAACGCACGCACGTTGTAGCCCGCGAGATCCGCGTCGCCGAAGAACCCGAGGACCCGGCCTGCGATCTCGGGAAACGACGGCGCCCCGGCCACGTCGGCGTCCCCGATGCCGTGGATGCGCGTGGACTCGCGCGGGATCTTCATTCCGGGGTTCACGCGGGACTCGAAGGTCGCGACGGCGCCGGCCGGGTCGATTCTCAAGGCCGCGATTTCGACGATCCGGTCGGTCAGGCGGTCGGCGCCGGTCGTCTCGAGGTCGAAGACGACCAGCGGCCGTTCCCCGGACAGAGACGAGAGCGCCGCGAGCGTCTCGGGCGGAAGAGCGGCATCGGTCACGCCGTGGATCATGGCCCAGGAACGCGAGAAAATCGTCACATGGCCTTGCGGAAGCGCAGCGCCGAGAGGATGACGGCGAGGCTGCCGACGATGTTCGCGGCCATGCCGATGGCGATGGGCGCCTGGCGGAAGCGGATCCCGTAGAGGAAGTAGATCACCTGCCCGCCGAGAAACATCGCGTACGTGAGCACGGAGACGTCCTCGGAGCTCCTGCGCCGCCAGATCCGTGCCGCCTGCGGCACGTAAGCCGCGCCCGTGGCGATCCCCACCACGGATACGGCCCACGCGAGGAAGGCGTCGAACGCGCCGTGACTCTCGACGGCCTTATCTCCGGCGGCCGAAGAGATTCAGGAGCATCAGGAAGAGGTTGATGAAGTCGAGATAGAGGGCGAGCGCGCCCGAGATCGCGCCGCGCCGGCCTTCCTCGGACCCGCCCTCCACCGCGAGCGCCATCATCTTGAGCCTGCGCGTGTCGTAGGCCGTGAGGCCGACGAACACGATGACGCCCACGCAGCTCACGACGAATCCGAGCATGTCGGACCTCAGGAAGAGGTTCACGACGGACGCGATGATGACCCCGATGAGCCCCATGAACGCGAACGAGCCGAGGCCGTCGAGGGTCCGGTGCGTCGTGAGGCCGTAGACGCTCATCGCGGCGAACGTGCCCGCCGCGACGAGGAACGTCGACGCGATCGAGCCCGCCGTGAACGCGAAGAAGATCGCCGAGAGCGTCACGCCGTTCAGTGCCGAATAGAGAAGAAAGACGGCCGAGGCCGCGGCGGACGAGAGCTTCCCGACCATGCCGGACAGCCAGACGACGAGCCCGAGCTCGGCGAACAGGAGGCCGTAGAAGACGAGCTTGTTCCCGAAGACCGCGCGGAGGACCGTCTCGTTCGAGACCGTGAAAAGCGCTGCGCCCGCGGTGACGAGAAGACCCGTCGCCATCCACCCGTAGACTCGGGCGAGGAAGCCGGGAACCGCGACCGACGCCGAAGGGCTGATCGGACGTGGGGAATCGAACGGTCGCGGCGGAAGCTCGGTGGGCATGTGGAGATCTCCTCTCGAACAGCCATCCTAACGCGTCCGGGCTAAGATTCATTCCCGCGTCACCGTGCTGCTGCATGCATAGAAGAGCCATCCTCCTCGTCGCGGCGGCCAGCCTCGTCCTTCTCCTGGGGATCTCGGGTCTTCGCCCTCACGACTGCCTCACGTGGGTGCTTGAGGTGTTTCCGATCATCGTCGTCCTTCCGGTTCTGTTCCTGACGTATCGCCGCTTTCCGCTGACGACCCTGCTCTATGCGCTCATCTTCGTCCATGCCGTCGTTCTCATGGTCGGCGGTCACTACACCTATGCCCGCGTTCCGATCGGCTTCGCCATCGCGAAGGTCTTCGGACTGCACCGGAATCCATACGACAAGATCGGCCACTTCGCTCAGGGATTCGTGCCGGCGATTGCGGCACGAGAGGTTCTCGTTCGCGGGCGCTACATCAGGACTCGCGCGATGCTGTCATTCGTCGTGATCTCGATCGTTCTCGCCATCAGCGCGGCCTACGAGTTGTTCGAGTGGGCGTCCGCCGTCGCGCTCGGCCAAGGCG
>DATGDV010000379.1:0-3263 GCA_035310685.1 Thermoanaerobaculia bacterium | reverse complement strand
CTCTTCGACGAGGAGTTTCACCAGATCAAGGACGTCATCGGACGCCTGAAGGCGGACGCGCAGGCGAAAGTCGTCTTCATCGTCGACAAGAACGGTCAACAGATCGCCGCGCAGGGCGACATGGAATCCCTCGACACGACGTCGCTCGCGTCGCTCACGGCCGGCAACGTGGCCGCCACGGACGGTCTCGCGAGGCTCATCGGCGAGAAGGAATTCCCCGTCCTCTTCCACGAGGGCGAGCGCGACAACGTCTACATCTCGATCGTCGGCCAGCGCGTCATCCTCGTCGTCATCTTCGACGAGCGCTCGTCTCTCGGCCTCGTGCGGCTGAGGGTGCGCAAGGCGAACGGCGAGCTCGAGCGCATTTTCGACATCATCCAGAGGAAGGTCGAAAGCGAAAAGACACGACGCCAGGAGGGCTACGACTCGCCTTTCGCCGAGATCACCGACGAAGACATCGATAGCCTCTTCCGCGAGTAGGCGCGCATGACGTTCATCAACTACGCCGCGCGGGAGATCAACTGCAAGATCGTCTACTACGGTCCGGGTTTGTGCGGAAAGACGACGAACCTGCAGTACATCTACGACCGCACGAATCCGGCCGCCAAGGGAAAGCTCATCTCGCTCGCCACCGAGACCGACCGCACGCTTTTTTTCGATTTCCTCCCGCTCGACCTCGGCACCGTGCGCGGCTTCAAGACGCGCTTCCACCTCTACACGGTGCCCGGCCAGGTCTTCTACGACGCGAGCCGCAAGCTCATCCTGAAGGGTGTCGACGGCGTCGTCTTCGTGGCCGACTCGCAGGAAGCGCGCATGGACGCGAACGTCGAGTCGCTCCAGAACCTCGAGAAGAACCTGGTCGACCACGGATTCGACCTGCAGGCGATCCCCTACGTCCTGCAGCTCAACAAGCGCGACCTTCCCACCGCCGTATCCGCCGAGGAGCTCTACCGCCAGCTCAACTTCAAGGGCGAGCCGACGTTCGAGGCGACCGCCCCCACCGGCCAGGGCGTCTTCGACACCCTCAAGGCCGTGGCGAAGCAGGTCCTGATGGAGTTGAGGAAGAAATAGTCGGCGCTTCTCAGCTCCCCTTCTTGTACAAGTACGCCGACTCCAGAGTTCTGACCCCCTCGCTGTCGCCGACGACGTACTTGGCGCCGCTCCAGATGGCGGCGCCAGCGGTCCTGCCGCTCGTGTCGACCGCGTAGAAGCTGACGTTGAACTTCGGGCGGCCCTTCCCGTCGCGGTGGCGCGGGACCTTGTGCGTCTTCTCGTCGATGCGCCTGAGCGCAAGGAGGCAGGCTTCCTCGGGGCTCTTTCCCTGCCGCATGAACTCGACGACCGTGTGCGAGCCGCAGGTGACGAGATTCGCCTCGCCCCGCCCCGTCGATCCGCAGCTGCCGACGCCGTTCTCGCTGTAGACGCCCCCGCCGACGACGGCCGAATCGCCGACGCGGCCCGGCATCTTGAAGTAGAGGCCCGACGTCGTCGTGACGCCCGCGAAATCGCCCTTCGCGCTCCGGATCGACATGTGGATCGTGCCCTGCGGCCGGAAGTACTCGTTGCCGTATCTCCGGATGAACTCCTTGATGTCGGGATCCTCGGCTTCCTTGCCGGCCTCGATCCAGTCGTCGGCCTCCGAGAGCCGCTCCTTCCAGAAGAGCCAGATCTTCCGCGTCTTCGGCGTGAGGAGGTCCTCCACCGGAAAGCCGTGCGCGGTCGCGAACTTGCGCGCCCCCTCGCCCACGAGAAAGACGCGGTCGGTGCGGTCCATGACGAGGCGAGCGACCTTCGACGGCGTCTTGACGCCCTCGAGCGCGCCCACGGCGCCGGCCTTCATCGTGCGCCCGTCCATGACGCACGCGTCGAGCTGCACGACTCCCTCCTCGTTCGGGATGCCGCCGTACCCGACGCTCATGTCGTTGGGGTCGAGCTCGTTGATGTTCACGCCCGCGATCGCGGCGTCGAGCGGGTCGTAACCCTGGATGAGGGCCTGGCGCGCGGCCTTCGCAGCCTCGACCCCGTTCACGGACGCCACGACGACGTAGGGAGAAGTCGCTTCTGCTTCCCGAGCAGCCGGCGAGGCCGGAGCCGCGCCGGGTGGTGGCGAGCTTTGGCCGGCAAGCCCTTCTTCGAAGGGGGAAGAGGGAAGCGCCCCCGCCACACCCGCCGCCACCGCTGCCTGGAGAAATCGTCGACGCGAAGAACCGCTCATGTGAACCGGCCTTTCCGCACACGCAACGGCCGCGCCGATGCGATCCCGCATTCATCTTCCAAGAAGAAACCACCATTACCTTGGTCGAGACGGCAACAGGATACGACGCCGACGCTACGACGCCGGGCCGTCACTCCTCAGGCAGCTCGGGCTCTTCCTCTTCCGCGCGCACGGCGCCGGGCAGCGCGTACTTCATCACGATGTCGCCGAGGTGCTGCGAGAAGGCCGAGCGGGGCAGAACCTGGTCGCAGCCCGCTTTTTCGCCCTTTTCCTGAAGATCCTTGCGAACGTGCTCGTAGTAGCCCACGACGGCGATCCCCTTCGTCTTCGGATTCTTCTTGAGGGCGGCGATCGCGGCGAAAGGGTCGTCGCGAAGGGCGAGGTCGACGATGACGAGGCCGACGCGACCGGACTCGGCCTTGGCCGCGAGCTGAGAGGACTTGTCGATGAAGACGCCCGTCGCCTGCGCCGACTTCAGCGTGTGGTCGATCTTGGTCTTCCAGAACAGGTCGTCCGCCAGGACGAGGACGGTGGGGTTCATGGAATGCCTCCTCGGGCGACAGCTCGAACCCGTGATCTCGGGATGGGCTTGCGATGGATCGAGCGGTACCAGTATAGGCCCGTCGCGGGCCGGTCACGGGTTCGACAAGGCGCATCGGGGGATGTCAGACTCCGCGCCGGTTTTTCGAAAGACCAGGAGGACAGAGGGATGAGCGCACCCGGCGGCGGGCAGGACTTCAAGCCCTACATCGCGGCGGACGCGGAGGTTCCGGAGTTCACGCTCAAGGCGATCCTCCTCGGAGCGGCGTTCGGGATCATCTTCGGCGCGGCCACGGTCTATCTCGCGCTACGCGCGGGGCTGACGGTGTCGGCCTCGGTGCCGATCGCGGTCCTCTCGATCGCGGTCTTCAAGAAGCTCGGGAAGTCCACGATCCTCGAGAACAACATCGTGCAGACGATCGGGTCCGCGGGCGAATCCGTCGCGGCCGGCGTCGTGTTCACGGTGCCGGCGCTTCTGTTCCTTTCGAACGGAGCCGACTACTTCAAG
>DATGDV010000378.1:0-1817 GCA_035310685.1 Thermoanaerobaculia bacterium | reverse complement strand
GGTTTCGCCCGTGATGGCCCCGAGCGCCGAAAGGGCCTCGCGGACTCGCGCCGCGACGAGTTCCGGCGCGTTGCCCGCGTTCCGCGCGAGGGCGGCCGCCTCGCGCAGGGACGACGCCGCGGACGAAAGGGACTCGCGGTGCCGTTCGAGGACAAGAAGCTCGCCGTCCGCCTCGACGAGACCGAGGCGGGCCGCGACCGCGGAACGGAGCGCGTCGAGGCCCGCGCCGGTCACGCCGGAGACGAGGAGCTCGGGAGTCTGACGGGAGAAAGAACGGGAAGACGAGGAAAAGGAATCTTCTTCGAAAGGAATTTCGGGCCGGGCTGGCGCTGCGGTCGCGGCTGACCCGGCGGCGGCGCTGCTGTTTGAGGATGTCCCGGGCGGCGGCGCGAGGAGATCGGCCTTCGTCATCACGAGGACCACCTCTTCCCTTCTTCCCCTTCTAAGAAATTCTTCGTCCTCCTCGGACCTCCCGAGACGCGCATCCACGACATAGAGGACGAGGTCGGCCCTCTCCCCCGCCCGCTCCGCGACCGCCACGCCGAGCTTCTCGACTTCGTCCTCCGTCGACCGGAGCCCGGCGGTATCGAGAAGCGTCGCGATCTCGCCGCCGATCTCGAACGTCTCGGAGATCGCGTCGCGTGTCGTGCCGGGCACGGTCGTGACGATGGCACGGTCGCGCCCGACGAGGGCGTTGAAGAGCGTCGACTTCCCCGCGTTCGGCGGCCCCAGGATCGCGACCAGCTTCCGCCGGTCTCGTTCGCCGCCCCGCGCGGCGGCGGCGGCGAGATCGCCCGCTTCCCGAGCGACGCCTTCGAGCGCGTCCGCGGCGGCGCACGTTTCCACCCCGGGAACGTCCTCGGCGAAGTCCAGCGCGGCCTCGAGTCCCGACAGAATGTCGAGAGCCGTTTCGCGCGCCGCCGTCACGCGCCTGGAGAGCTCTCCCTCGACGAGCGAGAGCGCGCGCCTCGCCGCGCTCCGGCTCTCCGCCCGCGCGAGCGCGGCGAGGCCCTCGGCCTCGGCAAGGTCCAGCTTGCCGTGCGCGAGGGCGCGCCGCGTGAACTCGCCCCGCGAAGCCGGTCTCGCCCCCGCCGCGCGCGCCGCGGCGAGGAGCCCCGCCACGATCGCAGGCGAGCCGTGGCAGAAGAACTCCACGACCTCCTCGCCCGTGGCCGAGCGCGGCGCCGGAAAGAAGAGCACCAGGGCCCGGTCCAGCGGCAGGCCATCCTCCCCGAGGAGGACGTGCAGCGCCGCCTCGCGCGGGCGTGGCCGCTCCGCCAGGCGCGGCGCGATCCGCCGCGCGACCGCGAGCGTCAGGCCGGGAGGTCCCGTCAGCCTGACGACCGCGAGCGCCGAGACGCCCGCGGGCGTCGCGGGGGCGACGACGACGTCGCCTGCGCGGTCCGGATCGGCCACGAGGGGCGCCATGGACCTGAGCTCCGCGCCGCCAGGAGTCAGGGCGCCTTCGGCTTCATCGAGGCCGGGCCGAGATCCGTGAATCGGTTCAGGAGCATCTGCTGCCCGATCGTGAGGACGTTCTGCATGAGCCAGTAGAGAACGAGCCCCGACGGCACGTCCTTGAACAGAAAGCCCATGACGAGCGGCATGATGTTCTGGACCTTTCGCATCGTGGGGTCGCCGCCCGTCGGCGTCATCTGCTGCTGAATCCACATCGTCGCCGTCATGAGGATCGGGGTCACGTAGTACGGGTCCTTCGCCGAGAGGTCCGTGATCCAGAGCATGAACGGCGCGTGCCTGAGCTCGATCGAGTGCGCGAGCAGGTTGTAGAACGCGATGAGGATCGGCATCTGCAAGAG